>NZ_BAAGZJ010000030.1:0-81168 GCF_054778635.1 Nocardiopsis nanhaiensis | reverse complement strand
CGGACGGCTCGAACACCTGCGCGGCTCCGCACTCGGGTTCCGCAACCTGACCAACTACATCGCCCGAAGCCTGCTCGAGACCGGCGGCTTCGGACCCCAACTCCTACACCCCCGATTGGGATGAGCCGTGAAACCAGTGCCACAAGAGCCTTCGCCCGATGGCCTATAGATTGAATACATGGCATAGATTCTTGCCGCGGTGGCGAACTCCCTGTGAAGTCAGTGATATTCTGGCGAAGTGAAGGGAGTGTCATGGGCAGGAAGGCACCAGATCCTGCGTGGTCTGCGTTCGGTCAAGCCATGAAGGAGCACCGCGGGAATGCCTCCCCGAAGCTTCGTCAAGCCGAGGCAGCCCGGAAGGTGGGAGTAGCCGCGAGTCACTACTCCAATTGGGAGAACGGAGTCCGTAGGCCCGAGGAGAGGTACGTTCTCAGGATCGACGAGGTGCTCAACGCAAACGGGAACATCGTCGCGGAATGGGAGAAGGCCAGCAGGCAGGCTCATGCCCCGATGAGGTTCGTTGAACTGCCGGTCCTAGAGGAAACGGCTCTCGAAATACGCGAATACCAACCCCTGTTGATACCTGGCTTGGTGCAGACCGAAGCGTACGCCCATGCGATGTTCGAGGACATTTTCCCGGGCATGGGACAGCACCGGATCGACCACATGGTGCAGGCGCGGATGACCCGCCAGAAGGTCCTAGAGAAGGATCCACGGCCACTGATCATCCTCATCATCACTGAGGCTGTCTTGCACCAGGAAGTCGGCGGGCGCGGCAAAGCCTTGCTCCGTGACCAGTGGCGGCGGCTGTTGGCCGATGCTGAGACCGGTAAGGTACGTGTGCAGATCATCCCCCGGGAGACCGGGCGCCACTATGGGAGTGGCGGACCGTTCCGTCTGTACACCTTCTCTGGGAAGCCGCCCGTGGCTTCTGCGGAGTACATGACCGGGGAGACGGTGATCTCTGACGCTGACCGCTATCGGGAGTGCGCGACCAGTTTCGGTCTACTTCAAGGCGAGGCTCTCCCAGAGGCAGTCAGTCTCCGGATGCTGCATGGAATGGTGGACGACGATGAATGATGAACGGCCCTGGCACAAGGCCAGCTACAGCAGCGGCAGCGGTAGCTGCGTAGAGGTAGCGGAAGGCGAGGTAACCGGGGTTCGGGACACCCAGAACCGGACCTTGGGACACCTCGACGTACCCGCCACTGAATGGACCGCCCTGATCAGCGCGGTCTGCGGCAAGTAACACCCCACAGTTAACGGGCCCCGCCAAACGAGGTGGCGGGGCCCGATCGCGTCCGGATCCTCCAAGCTACCCCTTGTACATGCTCATAGTAGGAGCGACATGACCGACCAGCACACCCGTCAGGACCTGCCGCCCGAAGCTATGGGCAACGAGAAGTGGCACGACACTACTGACGCGCTCTGGATGCGCTCGTCCCTGTCCAACCCGGACGCTGAAGCCATCGTGGAGGTCGCCGAGTTCGACGACGGCTACCGCGCCGTGCGCGACGGCAAGGCACCGGAGAAGGGCATCCTGTTCTTCACCCCCGCCGAGTGGGAAGCCTTCGTCCTGGGTGCCCGCGATGGCGAGTTCGACATCCCGGAGGAGTACCTGTCCGAGCAGGAGATCGCGATCCAACGCGGGCAGACCGAGGTCGAAGTAAAGTGGGTGCCCTCCCCGCTGAACCCTTCTGAGGTCCTGGAGGCCTACGAGCGCCGCCAGGCCGCCAAGAACTGACCACCCTCTGGGGGTTCTGCTTCCCCGTAGCAACCATCCCCTTCCTCACGACAGGCTGTGACACATGACACCACCGCCAGACCCTTCGGGAGCTGCACCCACCGCTGACCCCCCGCCGGACCGGTCCCTGGCACTCCACCGCAAGTGGGGCACGGACAGGGTGCGGGTCAGCTTCGGCCAAGAAGAAAGTGACATCATCGGGGTAATCGAGCAGCCTGACCCGGAGATCGGGCTGCTGCCGATCCAGATAGCGCCGGGAGCTCAGGTCTCGATCGATCCCCGACAGGTCGTCGCGGTCAGCGCGGCCGAGGAAGCCCACGAAGGGCAAGGTGTTTCCTCCTGGCTGAAGCTCCGTTACCAGCTGGACCAATCCGTCCTAGACCAGTGCCAAGCTTACGCCGCTGCTGCCCGCGCGGTCACCCTGCACCAGTGCGGTCTGGCAGTCGAGGGAATCGAGTTCGACCCCAGGGCCGCCCGGGAAAGCCTCGGGCAGGTGCGTCTTGCCCGGGAAACTATGGACGCCCAGCTCACCGCTGTGCACCAGATCGCAGGGCTCCAGGCCGTGCTGCGCCTGCTCGCGGAGGTGGGGGTTGAGGAGCGGATCCGTATCGCGATGGAGCTCGCGTATGCCTACCCCGTTGATCAAACCGTGGCTGACCTTCAGCGTCGCGGCTGGCTCGTGCTGCGCTCCCAAGCTCAACGGGACGCACTCTCACTGCTGGAGCAGCCCCAGGTGTGGGAGGCGGTGGGCCGCCTCGCGCAGAGGTTGATTTCTGACCGTGGTGCGCAGAGCCTGGACCGCGACCAGATCAGTGAGCTCCTTGACCAGCTGAGGGTCGACTACCAGGTATGGACGCCGCCGTGATCGTAAAGCAGGCTCACCCCGCATGGTGTCCGGACCATGCGGCGGCCCCGAGACTTATCCGATGCGACTCACCGATGCTTGCGGGGGTGTCTGCGCAGGTTCGACCGAACTGCTGCGCGGCTGCTAGGTCCACCGTCCCAGCGCCGCTACCTCCTCACCGAGGTCGTCCACCGGCGTGAACCCGCACGCGCGGAAGAACTCCGCCCTCTCAGGAGCATGCCCGCCCTGCTTGGGGACGAGAAACACCCAGCTGATCTCCTCGGCGCGCGCCATACGCATGAACGCCTCGACCAGCGCGCTGCCCACACCCAGCTGCCGCCACTCGTGGTCTACAACCACGGCAAGGATGTAGCCGTGCGGTGGCGGGGCCGGCGCGCCGGGACCCCCGTAGACCCCATCGAGCACACCCTCAAGCACGCCCACGACGTGGCCGGCATCGAGCGCGACCAGCACCACCGCACCGTCGGGCCAGTGCCCCTGGGCGTAGCCCCTGGTGTCGAAGTGCGGGGCTGCGCGCCCGATAAGGTCGGCGATTCCCAGGCCATCGCGGGGTACAGCAGCACGCACACGCATAGCCGCATCCTCCCCCGGCACCCGGCCTGGGCCAAGGAGGCGCACCCGCGCCTACGTCGAGCATCGCGCGGGGTGGACTCCCGACCCTGGGGGATGGTGGGAGCAACCGGGGGAGTCTCAACGTAGGCCTCCACCAACCCGGTGGAGGCCTACGCCCTGAGCTGCGACCTTCGGTCAGCTCAGATGCTCAGCCCAGGCGTCGGCGGCATCAGCCATCGCCGTAAGCCACTGTTCTTCCGGCCAACGCTTCGCGAAGGAGTCCTGCATTCGGGCGGTGACCGCCGCGCACACCCGCAACTCCTCCGCTGTAGCAGCCGACCACGCAGTAGTCTGCTCCACCCAGGTCTGCGCCCCCTTCGGCGAGTGGCCGGCCGAGACCAGCTGCACCGCCAAACTCGTCGGCATGAGCGCCGCCGAAGCACACGTGGGCCACTCCCAGTCCACCACCCACGCCCGCCCCTGGCCGTCGACCAGGATGTTCCGGCCGTGAAGATCGGCGTGGGTGAGCGCCTGTCCGCGCAGGTACGGAATCTCCTCGGGGGTAGCAAACCGGTCCCAGCGTGTGTCCACCCAGTCCTGAGCCACGGCCGGTAGACCGAGTGCGGTGATGCGGTCCAGGGCCTGCACGAGTACCGCAAGGTCGGCCGAATCCGGCGTGAAGTCGGTGGGGCGTGCGTTAAGTGCGTCGACGCCGATCACCACCCACGTGGGGTCTTCGGCGCAGAACCGGAAGGCGGGAGCCACACCGGCCAAGAAAGGTCCGACCAGAGCCTCCCGGCGAGCAGCATCCAGGTGGCCACCCTCACGGTTGGGGGTCGCTTTCACGAAGAACCGGCCGAGCTTGGCCTCGACCAGGGCGGTGGTGGAGACCCCGAAGCCACCCTCGATCGGCTCCACCGAGGAAATCTGACCGGTATGGGGATGGATAAGATCGATGATGCGCGTGTCCATCTGCGTCTCCTCAGTGCCGTGGGCCGCAGCCGGACAGCGGACCGCAGGGTCTGCACACATCCTTGCCCGGGCTACAGGGGACAGGGGTGGGCAAGCGGGTCCTTCTCGCCCGCCTTGATCCTCGCACGCGCCGGGGCTGTACCGGCGCTGTTCGCGATATCAGCGGTGAGCCACCCCGATCAGAGTGCCCACGTGGTCCGCCTCCGGTGCTGGCTCCACCCACACCCGAGCCCCGGTGAAACCTGCCACCTGGAGCAGCTCCTCCCAGACCTGCGGCTCATACGCCCATCGGTGAACGCCTACATCCCGGCCCCGAAATCCATTCGCGTACATGCCCTGCACCCCGTAGGCGCCGGTGACGGCTGGGGCGTGCGCGAACACCAATCGGCCGCCACGGGTGAGCCTGGCGTGCACCAGGGGCAAAAGCACCGTCGGGTCGGTGAACCAGATCGCACCCCATACCGAGTAGATCGCATCCCACCGCTGCTCGGCTCCTCCCAGAAACTCGATCGCGTCGCCCTGGTGGAAGCGGGTTCCCAATGGCCCCCACCGCTCCCGCGCCTGCTGCACCTGGGCGGGGGAGATGTCGATGCCTTCGGCTTTGACCCCCTCACGCGCGAGCGAGGCGACCTCGATCCCGCGGCCGCACCCCAGTTCCAATGCAGTGGCAGGATCGCCGAGAAGGTCCGTCCCGGGGCCGTGCCCATCCCACTGGGTCCACCCGAACGCCGTATCCAGATCGGGTTCGGTGGTGATGCCTTTCGCGTACCGGTCCCAGTATTCAAGCAGGTTGGTGGTGGGGTTGGTCATGAGTGGTCCTCGTGGGTCGGATGGTCAGGACCGACCCACGGTAGCTGCGAAGTGGGGGTGGCGTCCGTGGGCCGCTCAGGCGGCTACAGGCACCGGGTTCGGGTTCCATCGGGGGATGCTTCGGATGGTGGTGTGTTGAGCCCCGAACAGGGCCAACAGGGGTTCTATCGCTGTCGCGGGTTCGGTGTCGGCACGGCAGGAGACTAGGTCGACTTGGACCACGTGATGTTCAGGCCATGTGGATACGACCAGGTGGGATTCGGCCAACGCCATCATGTAGGTGATGCCGTGGTCGGGGTACTGGACGGGGGCATCCAGAAGCACCCGCACTCCGAGCCGTTGCGCGGTGGCGTGCATGGCCTCCCCGATGTCCTGGGGATCGGGCGCGGGCGTGGTGCAAAGGCTCAAGTCGATAGCCAAGCAGATCATGCAGCTTCTCCGATCGGCGTGCCGGGGATGAGGGCGGCGAGGTGGTCAACGGTGTAGCATCGGCCTCATCCGCCCCGAGCAGGACACGCCCGAACGGTTCTTCGTCGCCTCCGAGCACGCCGCCGTCGTCCCCATCCCCTCCCTCACCAGCGCCTACGGGTTCGACTCCGGTGTGCTGCTGGGCCCGCAGTCCGCCGCACGGCTCCTGGACCACGCCCGCCAGTGCTACGCCGCCGCCACACGGGTAGAAACCCCCGACGCCCTGGACCAGCTCGATCCCACTGCCTCACACCACCGGGACCCCGCATGATCGCCCCTTACACTTCACCCGCTTTGCGCCGAGCCCAGGCCGACCTGGACTCGGTCCTGGCGTTGACCCGGGACCTGGTGCGCATCCCCACCCGCGGCGGGAGCGACACCTACGACGACGCCATCGCCCACCTGAGCGGTTGGATGGACGAGCACGATCTACACCCCAAGGTGCTGAGCGATGGCACCGGCGCGGCCGTCGCCCTCACCGCGCGTGTCCACGGCCAGCACCCGGGACCAACGTGGGTGCTGGACGCCTGTCTGGACACCGCGCCGTTCGGCGATGAGGCAGCCTGGACACACCCGCCCACCAGCGGCGCGGTACAGGACGGCTGGCTGTGGGGCCGCGGAGCCGCCGACTCCAAGGTCGCGGTCGCTATGTTCTGCCACCTGGCCGCGCACATACGAACCCAAGCCGAGTCCCTGCGCGGGGACCTGGCGCTCCTGTTCGACCTGGACGAACACACCGGCAACTTCGGCGGGGCCAAACGCTACTTCGCCGCACAGGACACTCCCACCGACATCGGCGGGGTCATGATCGGCTACCCCGGCATGGACAAGCTCGTCATCGGCGGGCGGGGCGTGTACCGGGTGCGGCTGCGGGTGCACGGCGTGGCCTCGCACTCGGGCGGAAGCCGGTCGACGGCCAACGCCATCAGCAAGGCCTCCGCGATGATCCGGGCGCTGGAAGGTGAGCCGCTGCCGGGGCCGGCCGACGGATTCGGGCCAGGCAAGCTGACCGTGACCGCGATCGAGGCAGGGCAGGGCTTCTCGGTGGTGCCGGACCTGTGCACGGTCAACGTGGACGTGCGCACCACTGCGGCCTTCACAGAAGACGAGGCCGCAGATCTCGTGGCCGCGGTGGTGGCCAAGGTCGATGCGGACTGGCCGGACACCGCACCGACCCTGGTGGAGGCGCACACCCGTTGGCCTGCCTACGCTCTGCCGGAGGAATCGCCTCTACGGTCGGCTCTGGTGGGGGCTGCCGCCGCGCACGGAGTTCAGGTGGAAGCGAGAGTCGCGGGGCCGTCGAACATCGGCAACTACCTCGCCGGACACGGGATCCCGGCCACGGCCGGATTCGGCCCCGTCTACGAGGGGCTGCACGCTGACAACGAACGAGTGCTCCTAGACACCGTTCCCATCGCACAGGCAGTGTACGAACAGGCGATACACACTCTCATGTCGCGAAGAACACCTGGCGTGACCGCCTGAGCGCAGCCTCCTGCTTCTAGCCTTGTGATCCTCGTCCCCAACCCGGCGCCTCACAGACCCGCGCCGATCGGCGTGTAGGTCAGCACCCCGATGCCCGGGACACCGGCCAGGGACCGGGCCAGCGACCATACAGCGTCGGGAACACCGCTGTGGCAGGTCAACCGGCCTGTGCGCCGTTGGTCTGCTTGGAGGGCCTCACCGGCCCGTCCAGCGGTTGTCGAGCGGCAGGTGGGTGTGGAAGCAGCCGTAGTTTCCACTGGATTCCGCCAGGTGCGCCTGAGCGGGCCGCGGTGCCGCGGTCAGGAGTAGACCCCAAACCCCTGCGACGGCAGCCCCGGCCGTAGAGGTACTGCCGGGCGTTGGAGGGCCCAACACCCACCTGCCCACCCGGTACCAGAAGGAAAGCGGGCGCGTCCTTACCTGGTGGTGGCCGAGCACGCCTGATGCATTCTGGGAACGGATCAGGACTTTCGGGCCACTCCGCAGAAGTCGTCCACCTCGATGACCCTGCCTACCTCAATAGCGTTGGGCTGCCACTGGGTCACCGACACCACGCCCGGCTCCATAAGGTCAAGCCCGTCGAAGAACTTCTCGATCTTCTCCGGAGTGCGGTTCACGCGCGGGTTCTGGCCGCTCTCGTTCCATTGCCGCACCATCTCCTCCATCGTCTCGGTGTGGATGACGTTGGTGTCGTCGTAAAGGACGAGGTAGCTCCCAGACGGCAGGGCCGCCACGAGCTGGCGGACGAGGGAATATGCCTGGTCATCGTCGGTGATGTGGCCGACAATCCCCATGAGCATCAGGGCGATGGGCTGCTCGAAGTCAAGCGTCTTGCCAGCTTCGCGCAGGATCAGCTCCGGCTCGCGCAGATCCGCGTCGATGTAGTCGGTCGCACCCTCCGGTGTGCCCACGAGTAGGGCTCGCGCGTGGGCCAGGACGAGCGGGTCGTGGTCGGTGTAGACGATGCGCGACTCGGGGGCGATCGACTGGGCTACCTCATGGGTGTTGTTCGCGGTGGGCAAGCCGGTACCCACGTCGAGGAACTGGCGAATTCCCACGTCCCGGGTCAGATGGGTGACCGCGCGCACGAGGAAGGCGCGGGCGGCTACGGCGATTTCCACGATGTGGGGGTTGGTCCTGCGGATCTCCTCACCTACAGCCTGGTCGACCGGGTAGTTATCCTTTCCGCCCAGCCAGTAGTTCCAGACACGCGCCGATTGGGGTACGGAGGTGTCCAAGTGGGGGCGAGGAGGCTCAGCGGGCGCGTTGTTGTTCGTCATAACGGTCCCATCGGTTGGGGGTAGGGAGGGATACCAGATTATCCAGCCGGTGCCGGAGAATCGCCGGGAAGGAGAGCGTCGGGTTCGTTGCCAGGTGGGGGCGCACAGGGTCGGTGCCCGCCCAGGGGCAGGCCAGTTAACCCATCCTTCCCTGATCCCCGTGGAGACCCGCGAAGTTGGTGTGGCGCGGCCGGCGCGTCCAAAGCGTCTGGCCGGAGACGTCCCGCACGTAGATGTCGGAGTCGGCGGACTGTGCGCCTAACAGGCGAGGATGGGTATGTGCGCGCTCTGGCACCGAAGCCGAAAATCTCGCCGAGCAGGCAGCTCTACACCCAGCGCAACTGAGCTCTTGAACGACAACCCCGGCACCATCGTGGGTGCCGGGTGAAGTGGCGGGCCAGGCGGCGGATCCTGACTGTCCCGGCCGCGTTGAGGTCCTCGATGACCACCGTGCCGTAGTCACACTCAGACTGGTGGTGAGCCGGTGCAGCGCCCCGCAACAGAACGAGCCGTCCCTGGTGTTTAGGTGGCTGGGCCGGACCAGGACAGCACGATCCGGGTCTGCGGCTTGTCCACCACATAGCCGCTGGGAAGGTCAGCATTGGCCGCACTGACCGGGTAAACATGCATCTGCGGTCGCAGCCGACCGCGCACATGATGGTTCCATATGCGCAACCGCTCGGCTAGGAGATCGGCCAGGCGCTGGGCGTCGGGGCCGTGGGCGAATGCGCCGAACTCCAGTGTGTGGCCGTCGTCGGCGACGGGTCGCAGCTTGGCACGATAGGCCAGGCTCGCTCCGTCTACCAGCGCCGGGGTCCCCAGGCGCCAGGACGGTTCCACTACTGCTTGGTCTAGGGCGCCCTGGGTGGCGGTGAGCACGCACGCCCCGTCCAGGGTGGTCGCCAGCCACAGGTCCTGATCCCCGAAGGGCTCTCCGCGCTTGCGGGTCACGCCCGTCCACGCTTGAGCGCGGGGCGAAGAAATCGCGGCTTCGATCGCCAGAGTCTCGATGTGAGGGCCCTCGTCAGTCCACAATGTGACGGCCCCGTCCTGCAGGTCGATCCGGTTGCGCTGATGGTGGCCCACTCCCTGTATCGGTACGAACCCGCACATCAGGTGGGATCGGCTGACCAGCCGGTCGCCGTCGCGGTCCAGGGCCCAGGACCGCATCAGGGCCCGTGTACGCAGCGGCACGACCATTCGCCCCGTTGGGGACAACTGCTCGATCCAGGACGCAGGGATATCCTCAGCTCCCACGGTGACTATCAACCGGTCGTAGGGACCAAACTCGGCAGCGGCGAATGCTCCGTCTCCGCACACGGTGCGGACCAGACGGTACCCGGCCCGGTCCAGGCTCTGCCGTGCGCGGTCCACGACCTCCGCGTCGATGTCCATCGTGGTCACTTCACCCTCCGGGCCGACCAACTCGGCCAACAGGGCTGCGTTGTAGCCGCCGCTGCCGACTTCCAACACGCGCTGGCCAGGTTCCACACCGAGTTGGCCGAGCATGCCGACGATGGTCGTTGGCGCGGAGACCGCGCTGAGGTTGACCCCGCGCTCGTCGGTCTTGGTGATGACCGGTCCGTCGGCGTAGGCGGCCTCCAGTTCGCAACCGGGTGTGAATAGGTGCCGCGGTACTGTGCGCAGGGCGCGTTCCACCGCTGGCGGGAGCGGGGCGCCGAGTTTGCGTTGGCCTTCCTTGATGCGCTCAACCATCGTCGCGCGCAGCGACTCGGCGTCGGGAGTCAGGGGCGGTGCGACGGCGTGGGTGTCGGGGGCCGTGCGGTGGCTGTTCATGCCACGATCGTGGCACGAGAAATCTGGTGCATGCAGCGGAACCGGATCGTGGATCTCGTCACTTTGTGTATCAATACTGGTGCCGAAAGTGTCCATAGTTCTCGCTAGGGCGGGGCGGCGGCCATGCTAGACCTGTTCGGCTACCGATGGCCGGCGGCCCCTCGCGATGGCCCCGACCTGAACTCGTCCGCGGCCTTGACCAGGAACACTAGAGACCATGAGCCACCACGACCCAGCGGCACTCTTCGCTTCGACCGCGCCCTACTACCATCACCGAGCTGGGTACGACCCGAAGCTCTATGACCTGCTCACTTATCGCTTCGCCCTAGGCCGCACCACTCGGGTGATGGACCTGGGTACCGGCATCGGGGTCCTTGCCCTTCCCTTGGCCGAACGAGTCGGACAAGTCGTCGCGATCGACCCTGAGCCAGGGATGCTCGCCGAAGGCCGTGCCGCTGCCGAACGCCGCGGGTTGTTCAACATCACCTGGATCCAGGGCGACTCCACCACCATGCCCCACATGCAGCTGGCGCCGGTACACCTCGTGGTGATGGGAGCGGCCTTCCACTGGATGGATCGCGACCAAATCCTTCAGGACCTCAACGCTCTTGTGGAGCCGGACGGTGGGGTAGTGCTGGCTTCAGGCGGTGCACCGGGTGATATCGACCCACCGGACTGGAAGGCCGTGGTCGACGAGGTTCGGATCAGCTATCTCGGGCCTCAGCGACGAGCTGGCAAGGGCACCTACAGTCACCCCAAGGAGCGGCACGAGCAGGTCTTGGCCCGCTCTCCCTTCTCAACCGTGGAGAAGCACTCATGGGACCGCACCGTCACCCGCACCCTGAGCGAAGTCGTGAATCTCCAGTACTCCTACAGCTACTCCAGCCCTGCCCAATTGGGCCCTGACCAAGCAGCCTTTGACGCTGATCTACGCGCGGCCCTCTCCAAGCACACTCCGGATGGTGTGTTCCACGAGCGTGTACGAACCGAAGCCATCATTGCCACCCGCCCTTGAGGGGGCATGGCGGGACTCACTGGGTGTTTCGTGTCGAGTGCGATGGAGGCTCTAGCGACACGACTGCCGTTGCTGACCGATGCCGCCCGGGGCGAGGAGGGGACTGTGAGCGCCCCGCAAACTGTGCTTCTACGGCGAGGACAGGGGCGGGCCAGTTTTAGCCCAGTCCTGCAGCAGCGTTTCGGGGGCTACACCAGAGTCCACGGCTTCGGAAAAGGTCTCCTGTGCGCTCGCGATCGCCGTGTCTATCCCGTTCGCCCGCCCCTAGATGAGTAATTCCAAGGGGTCAGTGATCGTAGGTCGTCAACGAGCGTAGGACCGGCTGGCCGGTGTGGTCGTTGTGCCAGACCGCGGCGGTCAGCGCCAAGATGCGTTGGAGCACCCGGGCGATCATCCCGCCCGGGGTGCGCCCGCCGTGCCGCTCCAGATCCAACTGGCCCTTGAAGGTCTGGTTGATCGACTCGATGACCTGCCGCAACGGCCGGAACAACGCTGCTCCGGCCCGTGAGGGCTCGCCCTTGCGGGCCGGACACAACAGGTTCAGGCCCGCTTGGGCCAGGAAACGCTCGAAGTCGCGCCCGTAGTAGTTCTTGTCCGCGATCAGCACTTGGCCGGGCCGAGGGGCGACCAGGTCGGCATCGTCTTCGAACATCCCCATTAGGGTGGTGCGCTCGTCGGCTTTGGCTCCGGTCAGGGCGAAAGCGATAGGGAGCCCGCTCAGGGTGCACACCAGGTGCAACGGGAGCCCCCAGAAGAACCGGAAGTGGGAGGCGCAGTATCCGTACTGGGCCCATCCGGCCAGGTCGGAGCGTTTGACGGTCTCGCGGGAGCGTGCGCACTCCACGACGGTGGAGTCCACCACCCACACGTCGTCGCTCCAGACGCTGGTGTCGGTGGCCAAAGAGCGGATCAGAGTGCGGATCAACCCGGCTGCTTTGCGTAGGCGTGATGAGGTCGGCGTCGGACAGGCGGGGTTGGAAGCCGATCTGTGGCCGCAAGGGGGACAGGTCCGGGCGGTATTTCAGGAGGCGTGCGGTCCTGGCATAGAGTGCTTGGGCGAGGGAGTTCAGGTGTTGCCTCACAACAAGACCATGGGCTCCCTCGCCTCATGATCAGACCACGCCCCTTGGAATCAGAATCCCGTTGGGCTCCCAGCATCCTCCTCCCACCAGGCGGGATCGAAGGCACTGGCTTGGACGAGGCGGTGGTGCTCCGGGGCGAGCTGTCGGCGGCGGGGTGCCGGGCGCCGCTTTCGAAATCATCGAATCGTTTTGACGGCTACCCCAGTGCCGCTGACTCGGACCGTCACCTGGTGTCTAGGCGCGGCACCGCCAGGGACTTGGGCCCTGGCGCTCGGACGGTCTCCAAACGCCGCGGGGAGAGCTGCATGAGCCTGTCGAGCTCGTGCGGGTTCAACAGCAAATAGTCAGAACGAGGGCGCCCCTGCTACTCCTGCACGGCGGTGGTCGTGCCGCTGGCGCGGGGAGCGGTACGGCCAAGGACGTCCTTGTCGTACCAGGCGGGGCTGTCCTGAGCATCAGGGTCCCACTCCCAGGCCGCGTGCAGGGCACGGGCCAGGACGGTGGAGTCGCGCCCGAAATAGCACCAACCGCCGCTCAGCGACGTCGGCAGGATCACGGGAGCACACACCACGCGGTAGTTGTAGCCCATCTCCAGCACCGAGACGACAGTGTCGTGGGTGTGCTTGACCTCGAAGACCCGCCATCGGTCCGGCCTGTAATGCAGTGCGCTACCGTCGCGCATCATCAAAGGCTCGTCGGGCTCCCAGGACGGGCTGATGTACAGCCCCTGATGTTCGTCCAGGTAGCGATTCCACTCGACTGTGCTGCGCACTGCCGCCCACGCATCGGGGGTCCAGATGTCAGGCATGACTGCGACGTTACTCGTCACAGACCGACGCACGCCACTGGCCGACTGTGCGAAGTTCCAGGCACTGACGACCGAGGTCCCCTCTGTCAGTTTGGGATGAAACACCCCCGCATGTCTGGACAGACAGAGACCACCAGGAGCACCAACCACATGACCAGCAAGAACACTGATTCGGCGGCCAAGCCGAAACGCCGGACCTTCTCTGCCGCCTACATGCTGCGCATCGTCGCCGAGCACGACGCCTGCACCACCGGCACGTTCTGGCAGGTCACCGACCTCACCAAGCTTCAGACCGACCTCCTCGCCAGGCTCGGTATCCCTCGTCCCAAGCAGGTCCTCGACCTTCAGCCCACGTCCCGCTGACCAGGGGGAACGTCACCGCCTAGAGAAACGCCCTCCAGACGGTCAAACCCATGTCCACACAGGTCAGGCACCAGATTCAGCGCTCCAGGACGCTGAATTACGCGGAACGCGGGTGGCTAGTTGCGCTTGAGAGCGCACAGACGCATTTCCGCGAAGCCCCAAGAACCGCCGAGGACAACGCCCAGGACTGGGTGTGCCCTTGTCCACGACTACTCCCCAACAGGTTTGGTGCAGGGCCCCAACGGCGCCACTCTCATCCCACGCGGAGCCGATCCCTCAACAGGTTGTGCGGTGTGTCCACCCACACCTGCAGGTCGCCTTCGACCGAGACGGTCACGCCGAGCCGATCGCGGCTTGGCTTCCCCGCTGCCTTCCAAACACGGTGAGCCTCGTCGACTTCCGCGCACAGATCGCGGGGGCCGCCCCGATGAGCCTCGAAATCGTCGTCGGTGGGCACGTACTCGACCAGGGCCCAGGAGCCGCGCCGGTCGTACAGGTACACGGTCGCCTCGCCGCTATCGTCCGCAGCGTGGTAGCGGACCGTGCTCAAGTGGGGAACGAGCGCCCCGATGGCCAGGGCCAGACCCCCACCTGGGTCAGCGTCGCAGACCGGCATGGGGTCGAAAGTGGTGCGGTACTCGATAGCGTCCGGAGCGTCTTCGTCAACGTACTCACGCCAGTCACCTCGGGGCACCCGCTGGTCGCGCATCCACATGAAAGGAGCGTTGCCGATGACTCGGCCGCGCGCGGTCTGGTCCTGCCCCACAGTCAGTCGGAGCAGGCCGGTGGTCGCAAACCCGGTTGCCCACGGGGTGACGATCACGCCGCCGGGCCGGGCCTGGGAGACCCACGCACCGGGGATGTCCTGGGCCGCGACCGTGGCCAGAACCCGATCGAAGGGGGCCCGCCCCGCAACACCGCAGGCGCCATCCCCCACCATCAGGTGCGGCTGGTAGCCGACTGCGGCCAGATTCGCTTCGGCCTGCCGGGCCAGGACCGGGTCGATCTCGATGGAGGTGACGTGTCCATCACCGAGACGCTCGCACAGGAGCGCACAATTGTACCCGGTCGCGGTACCGATCTCCAGCACACTCATGCCCTCGCCCACATCAAGGGCTTGGAGCATCTCCACGACTAGAGAGGGTTGAGAGGCCGAGGAAGTGGCCCGCTCACCCCGCCCGTCTGGGCGAAGAGGGCGGCCGTCATCGACCTGAGTGATGACTGAGACGTCATCGTAGGCCCAACGCGACCAGTTCGGATGCGAGCGGGGCACAGCGACCAGACGGCCATCGCCGGCGTCGAGGTCTTCTCCCCACACCGTGTTGGGAAGGAAGTCGTGCCGAGGCACCCTTTCCAGAGTTTGGCGCCAGGCCGGGTCGGAGAGGATGCCGCAATCAGCAAGGAGGGCAGCCAGCGCTGCCCTCCGTTCGATATGGGGATCGACCACTACTTGCCTTGCTTTTCTCCACCGCCGCCGTGCGGGCTGGGGTGCTGGGAGTCATTGTCCTTAGGGTCGCCACGCTGGTCTGGGGGTCTGTCCGGGTCGCTGTGCTTGCCCACGTCAGGCCTTCCCGAGCTGGGGGGCAGTCCAACGTCACGGTAGCCATCTCGCTGCGTTCTGTCATGCGATTGTCCAGGATCGGTCTGCGATGTGTCAGCAAGGCCCGAGAGGGGAAACTTGTTGGCCTCCGGGGCGGCTCGGCAAAGCCACAGACCCGGCGTGCAGTGGGAGTGCCGGTCGCATCCTGGTCGCCAACCTTCGCCTTGGCTACAAGGGCGGGCGCGCCCTTCTCCGTTGCTCGTGGAGATCCTACGCGCGCTCAAACAGGAACAGCCTCAGCGGCCGCTGGGCACGAAAGCCCTCCGTCAGGCGCACGCCTTCGCTAGCGTCGGACATGTCCCCGGCCCCCAAGAACGTGGTTGAGCCGGACCAACTAACTGAATCGAGAGCCCATGCACGACTCAGTCCTGTCGGTCACCGCCTCGGCCTGTGGGGTCAAGGGCACCCTCCGGGTGCCCGGTGACAAGTCCATCAGCCACCGGGCCCTGATTCTGTCAGCGCTCGCCCAGGGCACTTCCACCATCACCGGCCTGTCCCGAGGAGAGGACCCCACCCACACCCGGGGCGCGCTGACCCAGTTCGGTGTGGAGTTCACCGACCAAGCTGAGGGCACCTTGGTCGTGCACGGCGGGCTCCGCCACGAACCCGTCGATGTTCTCGACTGCGGTAACGCCGGAACCGGGATCAGGCTGCTGTCCGGGGTGTGTGCCGGCTACTCCGGGCTCAGCGTCCTGACCGGCGACCAGTACCTGCGCCAGCGCCCCATGGATCGGGTCGCCGAACCTCTCCGGCTCATGGGCGCACAGGTAGATGCTCGCGATGGGAGCCGTCTCGCGCCGCTCGTGATCCGCGGCGGTGACTTGAACGGCATCACCTACGAACTCCCGAAAGCCTCCGCGCAAGTCAAGTCTTGTGTGCTGCTGGCCGGGCTGTCCGCCGACAGGCCAACCACGGTGGTCGCGCCACACCCGACCCGCGCCCACACCGAAGAGATGCTCCTGGCGGCCGGAGCCCGGGTGGAGGTCAACAACACCGCGGTCACCGTGTACCCCGGCCCCCTCTCACCAGCCGGGCACCACGTTCTCGGTGACCCCTCCCAAGCCGCGTTCTGGGCCGTGGCCGCCGCCCTGGCCGGTGAGATCGAACTCCCCTCGCTCTACCTCGGGTTCGGGCGGGCAGACTTCCTGAACATCCTGCGCCGGATGGGCGCTGACGCCCAGGTGGAAGCGGCGACGGGTTCGGTGCGCGTGGTCGCCGCACCGCTGCGCGGGGTGGAGATCACCGGCGCCGACGTGCCCGGGATCGTCGACGAGATCCCCGTGCTGGCCGTCGCGGCGGCCGGTGCCGAGGGCACTACCGTCATCTCCGGGGCCGAGGAGCTGCGCGTCAAGGAATCCGACCGGATCGCCTCGACGGTGGCGATGCTCAAGGCGTTCGGTGTGCGGGCTGAGGAGCGTCCGGACAGCATGGTCATCCACGGCCAGGGGGACGGAGCGTTCGCTCCAGGTCAGGTGGACAGCGCCGGTGACCACCGGATCGCGATGGCGGCAGCCGTGGCGGCCGTGGCCCGCACCAGCGGGCAGACCACGATCTCCGGGTGGGGATCAGTGGCCACCTCCTACCCCGGCTTCGTCGAGGACCTGGTCGCGGTTTCTGGTGCCGCGGTGCACCTGGAGAACTAGACGGTCGGCTCCGGCCGCCATCCACCGCACACTCATAGCCAGCGAAGAGCTCCTGATAGGAGCCAGACGAGGCGTTCGTCGATCAGGTCGAGTTAGGCTGGGGTGACGGTGGCCTGGGCCAGGGTGTGGTCCAGGCGGTGCCTCATCTGTCCGGAGCGTGTTTCCAGCCCGTAGCTGCTGTGCGGGGCGACTGGGGCGCGGACCGGAGCCGGTGGCGCTCACCCACCGTCGTCCCCCCGCTCAGCTACGCTTGTAAGCCCGTCGACACGTTCGAGAACAGGATCTGGCCCCTGCCCAGGGGCGGATCGCTACCGAACTGAGGCTGCGTGGTCGGCGAGCTCCCGTACCGATGCTGGCGCTCCGGCTTGTTCCGCGAAGTGCTGGACCTGCACGAGCAGAGCATGCGTGCGCCCCGAGCGGATGTGGCCCAACATCGGAACCACCGCCCCGGCCAGCACATTCTGAGCGCCCTGCCATGACCCCACCCGCACCAGAGCATGCGCGAGGTGGGACGCGTCGTTGAGAGCACCACGATGGTAGGTGGCAGGCCGCCCTTGAAGAGCGGTCTCGAACAACTCCACCGTCTGGCCCCAGGCGCCGTTGTCGGCGTGGATCATGGCCTCCTGCCAGGCCAGTTCCGCCTCCGTGATCCACCAGACCCACGGCGGATCACGGTCCTGGGCCTCACCTCGCAGCCGCGAACGGGCCCGGTGCAGCGTCTCCACCGCCCGGCCAGGTGTTCCTTCCTGCCCTTCGGCCCGAGCCAACCGCAACTCGAACAGGCCCAGTACCCGCGGAGTGACCTGCTCGTCGAGAATATGCTCGCACACCTGCCGGGCCTGATCAGGGCGGTGTTCGTGGGCGTCCTGCATGGCCAACTGCGTCAAGGCGAACAGCTCACCGTCGCGATCCCCACCTGCCCGCGCCGTCAGGACCGAGGCGCTGGTCAACCTCCTGGCCAGCAACTGCTCGTCGGCGTCGAACGCCAACCAACCGGCCACCTGCAACGCCTCAGCGGCAGCCGAGGCCATCTCCGAGGACATGGATACCAGGGAGGTCTGGTGTGCCGAGCGCGCGGTACGCACTGCCATGGGGAGCAGATCTGCGCTGCCGGTCATCTCGTCCAATGCGATGACGTTGGAGGTGATGGCGCGCACCCTGGCCGTATCGCCGCTTCTCGTCGGCTGTTCGTCGAACACCTCGTCGTCCACTTGGAGTACCCGGGCCAACAGCAGACGGTAGCGCTCGCGGATAGCGCTGCGGCCCGCCTCCCATTCCCGGATGCGCCTGGTCAGGGACTCGGTGGTGGCGGTGGCGTCGGGGCCGGCGGCTCGCACCATCTCCACCGCGAGTCGGTGCACGTCCCATCCCAGGCCCGTACGGGCCTCACGCAGGGCCTGTGCCCACACCGGACGGGGGGTCTGATGTGACGTCGTCATAGGGGGATCCTCCTTCACCCCATGAGGGGTTCCCGCGAACGTCCGTGTTCATCCGTGATCGTCACTGGCGGCCTCGCAACGTCGCCGGGGAGCCTGGAGGCGGTGATCTAAACGCGGGTCGTTACCACCCGCGTCAGCGTCTCGAAACCAATGATGTGGGAGGTGGCGTGGGCGTCCAACTACTGCTGGACGGGTTGCGGCTGGGGGTGGAGTCCCCCGAGGCCGGGCACGTCGAGCACGTGATCACGGCCATGGGGGCGGCGTGCGAACGGCTTCGTCCCGGGCCGGACCCGAACTGGTCCTTGCGCATCCTGCCCGGCCGCCCTGTCCTTGAGGACAGCCGGGAGTGGCCACTGCTGGAGCTGCGCCCGGGTGGACCGGCCCTGACGATCACCGGCAACCAGGACGGGCGGCTGCGGGCTGTGGGCTACTACCGGCCCCAATCCGCACCGGTGACCATCGAGGTTGACCAGGGGCGACGCCTGACTCGGCTGGTGGTCTCCTCCACCTACACCGACCAGACGCACTGGTCGGCGTGGCTGTCCAAGATCTTCTTCGCGTCCCGACTGTCGGCGCGCGGGTGGCGGATGCTGCACGCCTCCGCCGTGGTGCTGGGCGGTGTTGCCGTGCTGTTCGTAGCGGCACCGGGGGGCGGTAAGTCCACGCTCGCGCACCGGGCCTGCCAGGAGCTGGGGGCCGCCTTCCTGGCCGATGACCTGGTCATGATCGGCCCGGACGGGACCGTGGTGGGCTGGCCGACACGGGTGTGCCTGCCCCACGGCCTCAACACTCCCGCCCCAGCACAGATCGGGAGGATGGTGGGCGGCCCCCAGCGCAGGCGCCTGGTGCTGAGCCTAGCCGAGCACCACACCTTGGGGTTCACCCACGCGCCACCGACTCCCTTGGGAGCGGTGGTGCACGTCCGCTCCGGTCCCGGGCCGGTCCCATCCTGCCGTCCTTGGACGGTGAAGTCATCGAATATGGCCGAGGCGAGCGCTACCGACATCCCTGTGCAACGCCTCTACACCAGCGACTTGCTGGGGCTGACCGGGGGAGCGCCGACCCTTCCACCTACGAGGGGGGAGAAGGTCTTCACTGACGTGGGCGGGTTCGATCTGACCATCCCGGACCCGGCGGCGCTACCCACCGCCCCGGTGTGGGAGACGCTGTCGGCAGCGATACCTCCAATTGCGGGGGTGCGCTCATGAACCGGGTGTTCGAGCTCTCCAGCGCACAACGTGCCTTGCGGGTGAAAGCCGATGAGCGTCTGCTGCGATGGTGGCCGACCCTGACCCCCCACATCCCCGGGGTGCCTGCGACCCTGCCCGTACCGATCTCCAGCACCAATGCAGCTGCGGATGTGAGCAGCCTGGACGAGCAGGCCGAGGCCCGCAGAGTGATCAACGCCCACCTGCACCGCCTCCACCTGGCTCACGACACCGTGTGCGCGCACGCCACCGCCCTGACCACCCCGGATGGCGCTCGCGCCGTTCTGCTGTTGGGCGGGCACGGGGCGGGCAAGACCCTCGTGGCCACCGCGCTGGCCCTGCGCGGCTGGAACCCGGTGGCCGGCGACGTGGCCCTCGTCCACATCGGCCAGGACGGCACCAGACTCGTGGGTGGGACCAGTGCGTTCGTGGTACGCACCGCCCCCACCGCCCGCTGGTTCCCCCACTTCCCCCACCCGCGTCCCACCAGTGCGACGGCGGACCTGCGCCACCTGTGGCCACCCGCGCCGATCGGAAACGGCGTTCCTGTGGCCACAGCCACCTGGATCCGAGTCGACGGCGACCCCCATCTGTCCGAGGCCGCCGCCGAACGCCTGGATGCCCACACCTCGACCACGGTGTGGTGGGGCGCCAGCGCCCATCTGGTGGACCGGGTGAGCACAACGGAGCCGCTGCGCCTGGTAGAGACCGAGGCGCAGGTGCGCCACCGCGCCGCGCTGGTCGACGACGCCTCCGACCGGCTCCCGTTGACGGGGCTGTGGGGCGACCCGCACATGATCGCCGCAGCCGTCGAAGACATCACTAGCTCCGTCTCGACCGTGGGACAGGGGTGAGGAGCATGCCGTTGTCCACCTCCGGTCGGGTGCGCTTCACGCAAGGCCGCGCCCGACTGCTCCCATCCGCCTCCACCGTCCCGGGGATGGTCCGTGCCCAGGTGAGCGTCCTGAGCCCGGGAACCGAACTGCGCCACCTCGCCCAGACCGAACACGGCCCCGACCGCGACGCCGGGTACATGAACATGGCCCGCACCCCGGACGGAGGGTGGGTTTTGGCGCCCTGCGCGCACGGGTCCGCCTTCACCCCTCGCATCTCGGGGGCGGTGAGGGCCGACGGCCGCCTACCGGTCCAGCTGGTTGCGGTGGGACGTTTCCAGCTCATGGCCGCCCGCGGACTGGCCCGCCTGCCTGAGGGCACCGACCTTGATGAGGCCGTGGTGGTCGGTTCGGGACCGGTGGCCGCCGGATGCGTCCTGGAACTGCGGCGCCGGGGTTCCAACCGGATCCGCGTGTGGACCCGGCGCACCGACACCCCGCTCATCGCCCACCTGCCCGGCCTGGCCTATACCACACGGCCTGAGACGGGTCGGGCGGGCCTGGTCGTGGACGCCACCGGTCACCCCCAAAGGGCTCTGGAGGTGGCCGGGCCGGGGACGGTGGTGGGGCTGCTCGGTACCCCCGGCGTCGGCACGGCGTTGAACGCGCTGACCGTGCACCGGGCCGGGGCCGTGGTGGTGGGGATGCACGAACTCGCCGGAGTCACCCCCGGAGACCCCACCTACCAGCACACGTTCGACCAGATCCTGGGCTGGTTGGCCGACATCGATGAACAACGACTGTTGGCGTCCTGGTGCCGTTCCCTGCCCGCAGGCCAGGCCCCGACGTTCTACGCCGACCTGCGCCGTGGCCGCAGGCCCGCCGAACCGATCGTGCTGTGGGAGTGGACATGACACCGGTGGGGTTGTACAGCATCTCGGTACGCGGGCTTCCGGTGCCCGACCTGCTGGCATGGGCCCACACCCACGACATGGGGTTCGTGCACCTGCGCGGCGGCCCTCGCGGCTTCGACCTGATCCGACGCGCCCCGGGCGAACTGTTGGCCTGGCGCGAGGCCGCCCGAGAGACGGTTCCCATCACCGGAGTGACCGCCGACGTGGACCTGGCCCAGGTGTATGGCACCGAGCCCTGCCAACGCCACCAGGCCCGCAAGGAGCTGGCCGCTCTGGTGGAAGCAGCCAAGGCCTTGGGTGCCGGGTGGGTACGGTTGCTGGCCCGCCACCCGCTCACCGACCTGGTCGGCGGACCGGTCGAGGCGAACCTGCCGCTGGTGGTCGAACTCCACCACCCCGGCTGGCTGGAAGCGGACCCGCACCAGGTCCTGGGCGACCTGCTCACCCACCACGGGGTGAACCTGTTGGCCGACACCGCCCAACTCGCCCGCGCGCTCGCTGAGGGAGGCGATGGAGCCGTGGACCAGTTGGAGCAGCTGTGGCCCCACGCGCGGGTGCTGCACCTGAGCGACGACGGGTCGGGTCTGAGCGACGTCGGCCACGCCCTCGTCGCCCGCCGTATCGCCGAACGTATCCACGCCGGCCAGACGGTGGAGGTCGCCCTGGAGTTGACCGGCCCCGACCGCACCCCCCACACCTGTGCCCGACTTCACCGGTCCCACATGGCCTGGTGGAACCATCTCCAAGGGGAGACCCCGTGACCCGACACATGCGGCCGTGGGTGATCATCACCGACTACCCCACCTGGCCCAGCCCCTACTTCCGCGAACTCCACACCCACGCCCCTGACTTGGCCCCGGAGTTCACCCCCGACCTGGTCTGCTTGCACGACCGTCCCGGGCCGCCGGGGGTGGTGAACCTCCACCGCCTCAAGCGCCTCTACCGGGGCGGTGGCGGGAGGCGCACCGTGGCGGCGGCCGAGGCCATGCTCACCCGCCTGCGCGCACTGCGGGAGGCCGGGTGGAAGGTGGTGTGGACCGTCCACAACCTGCTGCCCATCGACGGAGCACCACCGGGGGAGGCTGACTGGGTGGCCGCCCGCGGAGTCCTGGAGTTGGCCGACGCCGTGGTGACCCACACCCACGCCGACGCCCACCACCTCGCTTCCCTGACCCGGGCTCCGATCACCGTCGCCGGATGGGGCGGCCTGAGCCACCGCTCCAACACCGGGCCGCTGCCCGCACACCTGGCCGCCCTGGTCGAACGGATGCGCGCCGTCACACCTGCCATTCTGGTGTTGGGCAACCTCACCGACTACAAGGACCTCCCCGCCACCACACGGATCTTCCTGGAACAGACCCGGCGGGCCCACCTGTTCATCGCCGGTCCGGAACGCACCCTGGGCTTGGTCGCGAACCTGGAACACAGCATCACCGGCCACGAGGGGCGCGTGCACCTGCTGGCGGAGCGGGTGGCGGCCCAGGACGTGCCCGCCCTGTACGCCGCGGCCGACGCCGCCCTGTGCCCCTACCGCACCGACGGGCCCTGGGAGTTCTTCACCCGCGTCCTGCACCCCAGCTCGGTGGGAACCGCCCTCGCCTTCGGTGTGCCGGTGATCGCCCCCGACCTGCCCGCGATCCGTGAGATGACCGACGCGCACCCTCGCCTGCTCTACCCGCCCCAGGACGGCCCGGCCACCGTCTTGGCCGCTCTGGACGAGCACGGTTTCCCAGCCCCGGCGAGCAGAGGCCGACAGGTAGCAGCGGATCGCTGGCGAGACATCGGTGCTGTCTATGCCCGCCTGGCCGCTGAACTGTGGGAGAACCGGTGAGACGGCCTCGGGCCGCCGCTTCGACCACCGCACACGATGAGGACTTTCACATGATCCAGTCCACCGGCCTTGACGAGACCGTGGCAACCGCCTTGGCCGACCGGTACGACCTGCCCGCAGACACCCTGACCCGCGTGGGAGTGGGCCAGAACACCGTCAACCTGCGCGTTCAAAGCGGCGACCGACAGGTGTTCGTCAAGACCTACCCCACAGGCGCCGACTTGGACGCCGAACGCGAGGCGATCAGCCTGTCCGAACTCGCCGGAACCCACGGCGTTCCCGTCGCCCGCATCATCTGCAACCGAGACGGCCAGAGGATCGACACCAACGCTGCGGTGGCGTTCTCGGTCTGGGAGTGGGTACCCGGGACGGTGGTGACCGACCTCGGCGACCTCGAGTGTGCGCAAGCCGGGCATGTTCTGGGGCGCATCCATTCCGCGTTCGCCGACCTGCCCCAGAGCACCGACGCCGATGCCGCCGTTCCCCTGCGGTCGTGGCGCACCATCGACGTGTCCGCCCTTGACGCCACGATCGACCACCTGCTGGACCTCATCGACGACCGCACCCGCACCGGCAAGCAGGAACCGTTCGACGCGGACGCGGCGCGCACCCTAGCCGAACGGCGCACCATGCTCACCCACCTCCCGGACCTGTCCGCGCAGATTCCCCAGACCCTGACGGTCCAGGTACTGCACGGCGACTACAGTCCCGTGAACCTGCTCTTCCACGAGGAGCACCTGTCTGCGGTGCTGGACTTCTCCCCACCCCGCCCCGACCTGCTCGCCTACGACCTGGGCCGGATGGCGTTCTACCCCAACACCGTCACCAGCCGCCACGACTGGCTGAATGCCGCCCACACCTTCATCGCTGCATACCTCGCCGCAAACCCCGGCGCTACCGCCGCGGACGTGCGCGCCTGCGGGCACATCGCCCTCATCCAACTCCTGCGCAGCCTGTACGGGGTCAAACAGCACTACCTCAAACCCGGTATCGACCAGGCGGCGCTCGATGACTTCTGGCTCCTGCGCCACCAGGCCGCCAGCACCCTGCTGGAACACCAGGAGGAGATCGACCAGATGCTCAACGACCTGGCCCACCACCGGTGACACCCCGTGCGAAGGAAGGACGATCATGACCCCCCAGATGACCACCATCCCGTGGAATTGGACGGTGCTGCGCGGACCCCTGACCCCCGAACGGGTCGACCAGGAGGCCGCCGACGTCGCCGCCCGCCACCACCTGCACTTGGTGCGCACCCCCAACGGGCTGCTTCTGGCCGAGCCCGAACACGAAGGCGATCCACTCCTGCGGGTGGGGTGGAGGCCACACACCCCCACCGCGCCCGACACCCTCACCCACACCGTTCCCGCTGATCAGGTCGAAATCCTCATCCACCACCAGCCCGCAGGTGCCACCGCCTCCACCGCCGCCACCGAACTGGCCAAAGCACTAGGGGACGCCCTGGCCTGCTTCACCTACGCCGAACAGGCGCAGATCAGCGCGGCCATGCCGCTCCTGGGCCGCTTCACCCCCACCTGCACCCACCTGGCCGACTGGGCGATCATCGTCCGCGACCACTACGTCGAGAACACCCTCGGCCTGATCCAGGCCCTGCTGAACGCCGGGGTACCCGCACAGTGGATCTACGCCCTGGACAAGGGCGATGCCACCCTGCGGCGCGCACGCATCCATGCCACCCTGCGCCAGATGGGATGTGCCAGCGGAGGGCTGGACAACACCGCCATCAACGCACCCCATACCCACGCCGCCGACCTCGCCCAGGGCCGCCGCGCTATGGACGCCTTCATCGACACCGCCCACCAGGACAGCCGCCGGATCATGGTTATCGACGACGGCGGTCTCATCGCCCAGGGGTACGGCCGCTCCGACGCCTCCCATCGGGTAGACGCTGCGGTGGAGCTGACCGTTTCCGGACTCAAACGCATCAAGGCCGCTGGGGTGGACATCCCCGTGTTCAACCTGGCCCGCTCCGCTCTCAAGCTCCGCTTGGGCTATGCCGAGATCGCTGACTCCTGCCTGCGCAGGCTGCGCGCCCTTCTGCCCGCCGTCAAGGTCATCGGCCGCCCCGTCCTGGTCCTGGGTCACGGCGCGCTCGGGTCACGCCTGTCCCGCGCCTTGGCCGACCAGGGCTGCCAAGTGCACGTGGTCGACCCCGACCCGCTCGCTCTGATCGAGGCCGCCGAAGCCGGACACACCACCCACCCCACCCTCACCCGGGCCCTGGAACGGGTTCATCCGGTCGTGATCGCCGGAACCACCGGAGAGCGAGCCCTGACTGAGGAAACGCTGAGCCTTCTACCGTCAGGAGCGTTCCTGGCACCGTTCGCCACCGCCGACTTCAGCCTGCTGGCCGAACACCCCCACAACGTTCAGGCGGAGACCGAGGTACCAGGGGTCGGTCGACGCTATCGGCTCTCCCACGGCTGTGAGGTGACCGTGTTGGGAAACGGACGGAGCCTGAACCTGTTCGAGGCCGACGCCATCCCCACTCAGGGCTATGACGCCTACCGCGCCGGCACCCTCTTGGCCGCCGATGCCCTGGCCGCCCGCCACGAGCACCTGAGCGCCGGAGTGCACACCGAACTGGTGGACCACATCGTCCGCGCATCGGGCCTGTACCAGGCCTATTACGACACCTACCTGGCTACCGAGCCCTCACCCACCACACTCGAAACCCCGGAACGCACACTTGCGAACCCGACTATTGGGACGTCGGCGTGCGTGGTCGGCTACGGCAAGATCGGCCGCCTACACGCCCAGATCCTCGCTGAACAGGGCGCCGAGCTGACCGTCATCGACCCCAAGCACCAGGACCTGCCCAAGACCTACAGGAGCTTCCCCCACGGGGTCGACGGGCTGCCGTGCGCGGTGCGCTCCTCCATCGGCCTGTGGTCGGTGTGCACCCCCACCACCGACCACCTACCCGTTCTACGCTCCATCCTCGCCCACGACCCTCAGGCGCGAGTACTGCTGGAAAAGCCAGCCTGTCTGGGACACGAGATCAGTGACCTCCAGGAGCTGTTGAAGACCAATCCCGAGGCGCGGATCGTGGTCACCGACCAGTACCGGCATGCTCGCGCCCTCGACGTCCTGCGCGAGGTGATGGACCAGTTCGAGCCGGACTCGACGCCGACCCACGTGGCGGTCACCTTCATCAAGGACCGCAGTGCTGACATTGCCCTGGGCAGGTTCGTGGACCGCTCCTACGGGGTGCTCGGCTATGAATGGCTGCACATGCTCACCGTCCTACGCGGCCTGCTGGACGAACAGACCGGGACCGCCTACTTCGCCACCGCACCCGCCAACACGGGCCTGCTAGCCACTTACCACAAGGACCTATTCGTCTCTGCCCTGACCGAACGCACGCACCTGACCCTGCCCACCGGGCCACTGCACATCGACCTGACCTCCAGCATTGCCACCCCCACCCTGGCCGTCAGCCACCGCACCACCCCTGATGCATCCCGGCCCTTCACTGACCGGCACCGTAAGGCCACCATCTATGCCGGGCGCACCCACTTCACCGTGTTCTTCGATCCGGTGACCCCGCCCGGAGGCGACCATCTGGGACTCAACCGCCATCTGGTCCAGGCCGAACGGGATGGCGTGATCCTTCACGAGGAGGTTGTCGACGACTCTCCCCTGCACACCGCAGTCCGGGATGCCACGTCCAGGCTGCTCGGCGTCGGCCCGATAGCCGACCCGGACCTGAGTAGTCTGCGCAGGATCGCGGCGATCGCCGATTTGCTCCGTGCCTACCAGCCCCCCTTCGCCCAGCCCTCGGCTGCCCATGGATGAGCCCCACGCCACAGACCGGAGACCGGCCAATGTTTCAGGTCAGCGTCGCGATCCCCACCTACGGCGACCGCCCCCGGCCCTGCCCGCAGCGGTCCGGTCCTGGCCCGGAGGTCACGTATGAACACCGGCAAATCTCCACCCGTGGACGCCCATCCCCGTGTGGTCCTGACCCGAGCCGGCCTCCCCACACTGGGCCCGGGTCTGCTGCGCAACCACGGTGTGGAGTTGCTTCAGTGCGGCCGTGGCGCGAGCGCCGTGGCCCCCTCTGTTCGACGCCGACGTGGCCCTACTCGCTGAGGCACCTATCTACTCGCACCGCGCGAAGGTAACGCAAAGACAGCGAGCACCATTCGCAGTCAGCGAGAACCCTGCGGTGACGCGAGGCCATAAAGCATCGACTCCACCGCACCGCGGTCACCGGCGAACCGGGTGAGCTCGATGGCCTGACGCTCGTGCTCAAGGTGGGTACCGCGGGGATAGACCTTCACGAACAGGTCTTGGCCGGTACACCTGGCCCGGTAGTTGGTCGTGCTCTGGTCGCCCTGGATGCGCTCCAAACGCACAGGAGACAGGGCATACCCAGAACGCAGAACCGCGATGACCTCGGGAATCACCAGCAAGTCCCTTCTGGGCTGATACGGGCGGGGTTTCTTCAACGCAGAGCAGGCTTCACCGGGACCGGGTAACCGCCTCACCCTGGTGCCATGGTCACTCGCGCGATGCGGGAGCCGACCAGGCGCTCAGCCTCCGCCATCGGGTACCAGGCGGCTGCAGCGACCTCCGACTCCTGGATACGCCCCACCTGCGTACCGGCTGCCGCGGCGAAGGCGAAACCGATATCGAGGTGAAAGTGGGCGGGCTCGTGCTTCTCCGGCCGTGCTGGAACCCGGCCGTACTCGACATAGACAGGCAGGGGTGAGGCCGGGCGGATCTGGACGGGGTCGATGCCGCTCTCCTCAGTCGACTCACGCACGGCGGCGTCGATCAGCGAGGCATCGCTAGGTTCAAGGTGGCCACCGGGCTGCAGCCAGATCCCGTACGCCAGATGCTCGACCAGGAGTACCTCCTGCTCGCGGAGCAGCAGAGCGCCCACAGTCACGTGCATCGGCAGGGTATGCCGCGAAGCGAAGCCCTCTCCTACGTTGAGCTGCTGGAGCGCCTCAGTCAGCAGCACCGCTTCCCCAGGGTGGCGGGCGAGGTAACCGTCCACCACAGCCCTGATCTCACCGTCCCTGATCGCCATCGGCCGCCTCCGCGCCCTTTTCGGGGACCGTGCAAGCGTCTGCAGCCTATAAGCGAGATCTGTTCGGTGCTCGTGGTTGTTGCAGATCGGTTGTGCACTGCGGCCGGAACCGGCCTGGACTACCGTGGTCAGCGGTGCTGACCGAGGGCTGGCATGGTGGGTGGGGGTTGGTCATCACCATGGCCAGGGCCTACCGCCTTTGGGCGAAGGGTGCGGAGCCCTCCGGTATTGCTCCACCAGGGTCCTGCGGCATGCTGGGAACTCGCGGAGCAGTATCGAACTGGGAAGAGGCTCAGGGTGTCGACGAGGGCGAATCCGACCGTAGACGTGTGCGTGTTGCTGACCCGCGGGGATGGGCGTGTCCTTCTCGGCCGGCGTACGGGTACAGGGTTCGCTGACGGACAGTTCGGCATCCCCGGAGGGCATCTGGAGGAGGGTGAGTCCGCGGCCCAGGGTGCGGTGCGCGAACTGAAAGAGGAAATCGGGGTGCTCATCGACCCCGCGGACCTGGAGTGCGCCCACGTAGCCCACCACCGCAACAGTGCGGGGAAGACCCGCATCGGCTTCTTCTTCACCACCACCCGCTGGCAGGGCGTCCCCACCAACATGGAACCCGACCTGTGTTCGGGTCTGTCCTGGGTGGACCCCGCTGAGCTGCCTGAGGACACGATCCCCTACATCGCCACCATCATCGACCGGATCCGGTCAGGTGAAGTTTTCTCCACACACGGCTGGGACGGGGCACACTGACCCCAACGCGGCCAGCTCCGAGAACGCGCCGAAGGTCTGCTCGGCCTGATCCGAAGGCGCACCCAACACGAGGAAGAGATCCACTACCGCGAGTGTGGGCCACAGCCGCTCCGGTCCTCGTTCATGGATCCTCACAAGCAAGGGCGCACTTCATGTCACTGTCCCGGTACGCGGTGGGACCGGAGGTCGGCGGTACGCGGAGACGCACTCCACTATGGTCCAAGCCGTGTTGGGTGGGGTACGTGTGAGCGCATCCGGACAAGCCCGAGCTCATAGCGCAGTGTTCCTACCGATCCCGCTGACCACATGTGGGGGCGTTACTCAGCTGCTGCGATGACAGCGTGCGCTAGCTGCGCCGTCTGTTCAAGTAGGGACGGTAGGGGCATGGCCTCCGGCAGCGACAATCCTGCGGCATGGCTTCGGACTAGCAGCGCGTCCCGTTGTGCGGGGAGGAGGTGTTCCTGAGACCGGGGGTGGGTGAGGACCTCATGGGCTGGCCGTGCGTCGGGCAGGGCGAGGACTTCGTCGACGAGGGTGTTCAGCCACGGGTCGACGTGGCCGGGGGCGGTACGGGAAGCCAGGTCGATCAGGGTCAATGTCAGGTGTACTCCGAACAGGCGGCTGGTCGGGTCAGTGGTGGTGCGCGCCGAGGTGATCGTGGTGTGCAGTGCTTCCAGGTCGGGTTCGGGGCCCTGGTCGGCGGCGAGGTGGGCATAGGCGCGCAGGCACTCTAGTACCGCGCGTTTTCCTGTATCGGTCACGGTGAGCGGGGTGAACAGGTCGTCTGTGCGCCTGTTGGCCATGCTCTCCACCAGGCTGCACTGGTGCGCTGGCCCGAGGCGTTCGCCCGCGTGGTCGAAGGTACGCGCGTGGACGGCGGCTCGTTCCCACTGGCGGGTGCGCATCAGCAAAGCGGTGCCGGTCTGGAGCATGGCCATGTCCGTCCACCGGAGTACCTGGACCGCGACCGGGGCGTCCAGCAAGGCGGCGAGGTCCACAGGCAGGCCGTGCACACTGATGCGGACCCTGTCGGTGGCGACGCCTCGGTACAGAGCCGAGAGTTCTTCGAAGGCCTGTCGCATGCGGCCTTCGCGGGCGGTGAGACGCATGAGGTTGAGCAAGGGCTGAAGGGCGTCGATGGCTGCCTGTCCGGCTAGCGGAGCGTGGCGGGCGAGCAGGGTGTGCTGGTCGCGGCACCACCGGGCGGCCAGGTCGGTGTGCCCTAGGTCGGCGGCGATGAGCGCGGCCTGGTTCCAGGCGTGCAGCGCTTGACGGTGCCGCTCGCCAGGGTCGGCGGCCGCAATGGCCGCACTGGCATGGCAATGGGCGGTTTCGACCCGGGTATGCAGATCAGGCAGATGCAGGTGAGGACGGCACACCAGCGGGAACCGTTCCCATGCCAGCAGGATCTCCGTAGTCACCGCGCGGCCTCCGAGCTCTCGACCGCAACGCCCAAAACGACCGTGCGCGCCGCGCGGGCCAGGGCGGCCTGCACACCCGGACCCAGAGCGAGCCGGTTCCAATGGAAGATCACGTGGTAGGCCAGGACGGCGCGGATCCCCCGGACCAGAGTCCCTTCGGCCCGGGCCCGCCCGAGCCGGGCACCTGCGGTAGCGAAGGAGCCCGCCCATGAGGTGTGGGCGGACAGGGCACCGTCAGGGCCGAACATGGCCCCGTCGGGGTCGGTGTCGGCACCGATCAGGGTCTTTGTGGAGGTGAGCATGGTGTCGATTCGGGCGGGGTTCACGTTCTTGGGTAGGGGCCGCAGGTCGCACACCAGGTCCCAGACGTCGCCGTGCTCGAACGGTTCCAGGCCAGCGGAGCGCATCAGTTCCGTGCACAGCATCAGCGAGAGCTGTTTGCGGCCCAGTGACAGGTCGGCTTCGGCGGGCAAGCGGCGGATGTGGTGGCTGTCGGCGCAGAAGACCTCGTGGGCGATGTCCATCCCGGTGGGGCCGCCGAACGCCGCTGTCTCGGCCTCGTAGGGGCCGGTCCACCACCCGCGCACCACCCCGGTGTCGACGAGGGTGTCCAGGGCGATGGCCAGACGGTGGCGGGTATCGAGCTGGGCGGGATCCAGGCGCAGCCGCCACCCGGGGTGCTTGTGCAGGAACCACCACCGCGACACCAGCCCGTCGGCAAGGGCGGTGTCGATCAGCGCGGTGAGCCTTCGGGCGGCGGTGTGGTCGCGGTGGGGGTCGAACTCGACGTCGACCTGCCACCAGGAGTGGTGGGCGGTGGCCTCGTGCACGGCCCGGTACCCGGCGTCGTTGAAGACCTCCAGCAGGCGGGCCAGGAACGCAGGCTCCATGTGAGCGTCGCCCGCAGCGTGCTCCAGGGGGGTTCCAGCCAGGACGCGGGCCAGCGCCGCGGCGGCCGGGCCGGAGCCGGAGGGCGGGCCGTTCAGGCGATGAGCAGGCATGTGTCCCATCCGGTGGCGGGGGCGGTGTCAGCGAGGGCGGTCATGAGTGCTAGCGCGGTCCCGGCTGTGCCGTCGAGGAACCCCGCATCGCTGGTGCCGGGGGCGGCGCTGGCGGCCAGGGCGGCGCGCAGGTGGGGCAGATGGGCGGCCAGGGCCGGGGTGGTGGCGTCGGTGGAGGCCCGCCAGGTGGTCTGGTAGAGGCCCGCCCACCCGTGGCACAGCCCCGCATCATTGATGCGGGCGAGCTGGGCGGGGTCGGACAAGCACCGGTCCAGGGTGTGCTCGAAGAACTCTTGCCGGGGCCGATCGCCCACGGCCAGGGCGGCGAGTTGTCCGGCGCGCGCCAGGCCGGGGGTGCCGTAGCACCAGGAGGGTCGGGCTGGGCCGTTGTGGTGGGGGCGCCCGGCGGCCACATCGTGCAGGGTGAGGGTTTCGGGCCACCACGGTCCGGCCGGGCCGTCCTGGGCCCAGGTGTCCAGGTGCCCCAACAGGACGTGGAGGGCCTCGTCGTGCCCCGGGACGGTGGCTGCGGCGCGATGGGCGGTGGCGAGCAGGGCAAGGATGCCGCCCATGCCGTGGGCCATACCGAGGTTGGCGTGACCTGCGGGAAAGTGTGGCGAGGCGCCGCGACGGGGGTCGTGGGACACCCACCACCCCGGCACCGAGCACCCCTGAACGGTGCGGGGGCGGGTGAGGGAGACCAGGTGTTGAAGGATGCGGCCCAGCGCGTCGTCGCCGGGAGCCGTCCGCAGCAGGAGGGCGCCCAGGCCAGTGAGTCCGTAGAACACGTCATACTCGGCGAACGTCGCCGCCACCTCGGAACGCAACCTGTCGGCAGCCGCATCCACCCGCCGGTGCGCCACCGCTACGGTCTGCTCCAACAGACGCTCCTGGCTGGCCCGGTAGCGCCCGGCCGCCTCCAGGGCGAACGTCACCGCGGGCACCCCCAGGTACAGGGCACTGGCGTCGGTGGCCTCCACGCCGTGCGCGGTGGCGGCTTGCACCCACCGGTGCGCCTGTACCCATGCCTGGTCCCGTGCTACGGGGGCGGTGGTCGTGCGGGCGTTCTCGATGTGGGCCAGAGCAGAACCGATCGTTCCCGAGGCCAACGAGGTTGCGGCCCATGGCTGCCCCGGTGGAATCGGTGCGGGGGTGTCCAGTGCAGCCAGGGCCGTATCGAGTGCGGCCCGCACCGGCCCGGCCTGCGAGGTGGTCCTGGCTTTCACGGGGACCTCCGGTGGGTGCGGGTCAGAGCGATCGCGCGCGCCGCACGCAGCACGGCGGCCTCTCCGTCGGGATCCACGCCGCGGGCGCGCGCGTGGTGCAGGTGCAGCAGCGACCGCGTCACCTCTGCGGGGTCCCGGCCGGTCGTTTCCAGCGTGCGGCGGTACAGGTCTAGGGCGTGGCCGCGCGTATGCCAGGCGCCCGGGACGGCCTCCCCAGTAGGGGTGGCCCACAGCTCGCTGGAGCTGCTGTTGGCGGGGGTGGCCCAGGCCAGTGCCGCGGTGCGTACCGCGGTCGCCACCCGGCCGGGGGTGTGCTCCAGGTCGTGGACCAGCCACCGGTCTCCCGCTTCGTGGCCGCCGAGGAGGTGAGCGGTCAGGTCGGCCAGGGAGGCGGCGGTGAGCGCCACCGGGTCGGCCCCGGTTGCCTGGGCCAGGCGGCGTTGGGCCAGGGCTGCGGAGGAGTCGGCGGTGAACACTGCCTCGGCTGCCCGGAACGCTTCTCCGTGGCCGTAGCGTGTGTGCTGGGGGTGGTGGGGCACCAGCTCCGCGCCGGGTGCCAGCCCTGTCTCGCGTAGCCCGTACGCCCAGGAATGTGCGGCCTCGACCACTGCGGCCATCTCCTGTCCGGCAGGGGTGCGCAGGGTGACCTCCAGGTGGGTGGGGGCGTCCACCCGGGCGGTGTCGCGGCGTATCCGGTACCACCACCGGTCACATCCGGCCGCTTCGATGAGGGTGGGCAGGTGGTCGGTCAGGATCGGGTCGGCTCGGTCGGGGTGTACCGGCACACGGGCGTGCACCACCGGCCCGCCGGACAGAGGGGAGTCCACAACACCTCCGGCCAACGGCCGAGTCTTGGCCCAGGGCCGGGCAGGGGTGAGCGTGGTGTGCAGGGCTGCGACGAGTTCGTGGGGGCGGCCGATCCACCCCACCTGTTCCGGTGTGGGCGCCTCGCACACTCGCACCTGGCCCAGGTCATGGTTGTGGAGATGACGCCGCAGCAGGTGCCGGTGCGCGGCCTCGGTGAGGTCCAGGGGGAGCTGGCGGTCGTGCTCGACCACGGCGATGTGCCCGGGGACCCCCCACTGGTGCCGCCACCGGCTCAGCGACTGGTCCCAGGTGTCCTGGTCGGCGTCGCGGCCGGGTACGTCGGCGGCGGTGAGCGTCCACCGTGCCGGGGAGAGCACCACGGGCCCGTACCGGATGCGGGGCACGTGGGCTAGGCGGGCGGCCGCACCGAGGTCGAACGCCCCGTAGAAGGCGCACCGGGCGTGGGGGATCTCGGCGAGGAAACGGGCCAGGGGCGGGGTCTGGTTCTGCGGTTCCAGCGGATGGGCCGTGCGGGTGATGACCCGCTGCCCGGTGGACAGGCGCACTAGCCCCAGCCCGGTGGCATCGGCCACCACCGCCAAGTCCTCCAGGTCGATTACCCCCTCCCCTGGGGAGCGGTGCTCCCCCAGGGAGATGGTGAGCGGGGTGATGGGTGGGGTGCGGGTGAGGTTGTCGTTGCGGCGCTGGCGGGCGTGGAAGGACACCTGCGCCGCCACCGCCCCTTTCACACGGGCGGCGAAGGAGTCGACCAACGGTCGGCGGTCATCGGAGTCGAGCAGCCCCAGGAACCGGCCGAACATGCTGGAGGCGGGCCGCGGTGCCGCTGTCACCCACACCGAGAACTCTCCCTTCTCCACGGCGGCGAGGGTGGGGGCGTGCACCCGCGCGGCGATCTCCACCCGGTCCGGCGGCACGAGAGGGGCGCCGTTCGCGCGGCCCAGCCGGTCGACGAGATCGTCGGTGAGCACCAGATCCCCGCCGCCGGCCAGCGCTTTCTGGGCCTCCTCCAGCAGGAGGGTGTCGCGGTCGGTCAGGACCGTCGGTGCTGCGAACCTGTCGGCGCCCAGGTATCCGGCCGGCCATCCGATCCCGCTGTCGGCCACTACCTCCATCACAGGCACGGCCGCCCCGGGCCCGTACCGGTCCCGGAACCGGTGGTGGTACTCCCGCCAGATGGGGGAGCCGAACGGTTGCGCCGAGGTCCGTATCAACAGACCAGCGGCCTGCTCCAGCACGGCCACTACCGGCGGCGGGACGGAAACCTGGCAGTCCAGGGTGGTGTCCGCGGTCAATGGCACCGGGGACACCTCACTCACGCCGAGCATCACACGGCGCAGTGGCGCCTTGCCCTTCCACTGGGTGTGGGTGGACGGCGCATCCAGGCGTGTGTGCAGGGACCGCACTCGCCTGAGCAGGTCCGCCGCCTCGGGGATGTCGTGTGCGCCCACCTGCTCCAACACCTGGCACAGGTGTCCCAGGGCGTCGGGTACGGTCGACGGGGCCCACAGGCCGCTGACCAGGAATCCCTGCGCGAGCAGTTCGTCGACCAGGGCGGCGACCCGCTCGTGCGGGGCGGAGGGGAACTGTTCGGCCAACCGGTCGGTGAGTACTTGGTGCGGCAGTGGGGCACGTGCCAGTTCCAGGGCGGTGACTGCTGGGGGAGCGGCCCGGATCGTCACCTCCACCGGTGCGGCGCGACGGGTCCGCCCGCCTGCGGCAGGGCCGGGCACGACCAGGCGCCCACCACGCCGAATGACCTGGGTGTGAGACATCACTGGTATCCGGCCCATCAGCTCCGGGCAGGCATGGAGACGGTCGATGACCTCACTGATCCAGGCGTGATCTGCGCCGGTGTGCACCCGGTGCTCGTCACCCCATTTCACGCTCGGGACGGCCGACACGGTGATCGGGGCGGCTCCGGCGAACAGGCCGAACGGTGTGGGCCGTCGCCTCCGCGCCAGGTAGCCCAACAGGGAGGTGATGGCCTTGTCGACGGCGCGCCTGGGTGGGTCATCGGCGCCCAGTAGGTCACCCACACGCCCGTATAGGACCGGGTTGGCGGCCTCCACCGCTTGGCGCACACTCTCATCGGACCAGATCTGCTGCAGCCAGAGGAGGCTTTCGCCCGGTGCCGGCGGGGGCGGTGTGGCGGCATCGCTGGTGGCGCTGGCGCGCAGGAGCAGACCGCCGTGGTGACGGTACAAGGGGGCAGGGGGCATAGATCTCACCGCGATTCCCGAGCAGGGAAAAAGAAGGGGGTTGCAGGGGAGGGCGCAGAGGGGCGGGTGCGCACACGCACCCGCCCCCCCGGGGTCAGCCCAGAAAGGTCAGACCGGGTCGCCGACGTAGCTGTTGCACGCCGACGCGGTGCCTGCGCACGTGTTGCCGCAGCCGTCACCGGTCGTACACGTCAGCTTGCCGACCGGGTGCCGGGCGACGGTGATCCGCACATCCAGCGCGAAGTCGTCCTGGACCGGAACAGCCTGTTCGGCGGGGGCAGTCTTCATCCTTACTCTCCTTCGTTGGTGTTCGAGGGGACTTGGCCGTCAGCATCGGTCGCCGTCGGCCAAGAGAACGTGAGGATCCGGTGCCGCTTGGCGATGTGAGCCTGGCCGGGAAGGTCGCTCACCGGCGTGGAGGCGGGGAGCAACTCGATACGCGGCCCGGGGCCGCCACGGTGCTCGCGGTCCCAGGTGCGCACCTGCTCAGCGACCGTGTCGGCGAAGGCTGCGGCATCGGGGCCGAAGGCGTGCACCCCGTACTCGAAGTTGCCCTGTTCAGTGCGGCGGGTGAGCAGGTAGGCGAACTCGCGCCCACCCTCGGCCGTGTTCACTGCGGCCATGGAGAACCCGGGGTTGGAGGGCGCCAAAGGGCCAAAGTCCTGGTCCGGGTCCACGGTCAAGGTGCCGAACCCCGCCAGCGTGGAGGCCAGGTACAGGCGCAGGCCCACGATCAGCTCGCGCGGCGCCAGCGCCACGCCGGCCCACACCTCCACCCGGTCGGTGAGCAGCACCCCGTCCAGGGCGTGCGGGTCGGCCGGGGCCCCGTCGTCGAACCGTAGGACGGCCGAGGTGTCCCCGCGCAGCAGGATCTGGGTCTCGGTGTGCCCGTCGGAGCCCTGCATGGGTACGAACCCGCAGATCCGCTCATCGCGAGAGACCAACCGGTCGCCCTCACGCACCAAAGCCAGCGACTGAGTGACGTTGCGCATCCGCAGCGGCACCACCAAACGGCCGCCCTCGGCGAGGTTGTCCACCCAGCCCTGCGGCACGTCCCACGCCCCCACGGTCACGATGATCGCGTCATAGGGGCCGTGTTCGGGGGTGCCGTCGGCTGCGTCGGCGCACACCACCCGCACCCGGTCGTCATACCCAGTGTGCTTCAGCAGCTGCTCAGCACGGTCGGTGACATCGGAGTCGATGTCGACTGTGGTCACCGACCCGTGCTCACCGACCAGCTCGGCGATCAACGCCGCGTTGTAGCCGCCCGACCCGATCTCCAGCACCCGGTCCCCGGGGGCAAGGGAGGCCTGCTCCAACATCATGGCCTGTACCTGCGGCGCCGACACCGAGCTGATGGCGACCCCGTGCTCGTCGTGCTTGGTGATCACCGCGTCGTACGGGGCGTGCGCGGCTTCCAGATCGGCCTCCGGCGCGAACCGGTGCCGCGGCACCGCCAGCATCGCCCGCTTCACCGCCCCGTCGGTCAGATACCCGTCACCGGCGAGCAGGTCCACCATGCCTGTACGCAGACGACTCGCTTCGTCCTGGTCGGTGGTGGTCGTGTCGGTCATGAACTCCCCCATCGGTCTCGCGGACGCCCCACCCGGGACGCCCCGGTATTTGCCCGGCACCCCTGTAGGAACTCGCCTGGCGCAGTATGGTCGAAAATCCCACGCATGACCATGCACGAGTGCCCAGGAGCATCCACCTTCATGCACAATGTTCGATTCGCATACTTTTAGCTGCCCTAATGCGTCGATCATCGCGCTTCTCCCAGGGGCCCCAATTCCGACTAAATTCCCATTCCTCCTTTTTTGTTCATCGGGTGATTATGAGCGTGATATGCGGCCACTGCGGGAAACCGTGCGCCGACACCGACGAACGCTGTATGTGCGTTCCTCCCGGATTCTGGGACCGCCCCGCCGTCACCAAGGCCGTGCGTGCCCGAGACGCCCGTACCGTGCTGCACTTGCTCCGCCACTCTGCTCCGTTCCTGACCCATGAGGCGTTGGCCGCCATGTGCGGTGTGGACCAGAGCACCATCACCCGAGCCCTGAACGGCCGCGGTCTCACCAGGCCCGACGTCGCTGTAGGAGTTTTGAACCGTCTAGGCGCTCTGCCTATCCCGACCGACCCCACGATTCAGGCCCGCACCCCTAGCCCGGGCTCGCAGTGGCGGGCCCGCCTGGACGCCGACGCCGCCCACACCCGAGCCCAAGTCCGTACCCTGCTGGACCAAGACCCCGCGCGCCCAGTTCTGGACACGCTGGAGACCGATGTCGACCACCTGTGCCGCAGCTACGTGCACACCCCACTATTCGATCTGTATCCGCAGATCAGCGCTCGCCGCCGCGACGCCCTCACTCTGCTCGGAAGCCTGGCCCGTCCCGACCAGTCCCAGCGCGCCCACACAGCGGCCGCGCGCTTGGTGGGGTTGCAAGCTCACGCGGCCATGGACACCGGCTCCTACACCACCGCAATCGGACACGCCCAGGCCGCCCGGGCCTTAGCAGACCGGACTGGTGACCCTGCCCTGCGCGCCTGGGTGTGGGCCCTGCACAGTCTCATCGCCTACTGGGACCGTCGCCCTGCTGACGCCCAGCGCGCTGCCGAGAACGGACTCACCCACCAGGTCACTGACAGCAACCTGGCCCGCCTACATGCCCTGCGCGCCCGCGCAGCTGCCGCCCAGGGGGACACGGGCACCGCCCGGGCCGCCATCGGCGGCGCCACCGAACACGCAGGCCACGAGGCTCCACCCGGCGTCCTGGGGTTTCCCACCGGGAAGGTCCACACCTACGCGAGCACGGCCCTGCTCGCCCTGGACTCCCTGCCGGATCGGCGGCGCAGCATCGCCCACGCCGAACGCGCGATCGCCCTGTACGGCGCAGGCGCGGACCGCTCCGTCGGCGATCTGCTAGCCGCCCGCTTGGATGTGGCCACAGCGCACCTGCGCAACCACGACGCTGACGGCGCCCTGGAACAGATTCAGCTCGTCACTGCCGTCGCGCCCGGACACCGCACCGCCAGCATCACCCGCCGGGCCCGCCGCCTGGCCCCGCTCCTGATCGATAACCACGCCGCCTCTGCCCGCCAGGCCAGCGACCTGCTGACCGAGTTCGTCCGCACCCCTATCCCCGCCATGGGCGGCAACGGGTGATGATGACCCACATGAACCACCGCAGCGACGACCGCCCCGACCGTCCACAGGCCTCCACCGACCACACCATAGTCACTGACGCCTACACCGACGGCCAGCCTCTCACCGCCCGCCAACGCCTTTACGATCACCAGACACCCCGGTACGACCTGCCCGGCATGGTCCTGGAACAGGCAGGGCACCGAACAGGGGTATGGGCGGACGTGGGCTGCGGCAACGGCCGCTACCTACAACGCATCCGCTCCGAGCGACCCGGCGTGCGAACGATCGGCCTGGACCTGTCCGCGTCCATGCTCACCGACCTGCCCGGCCCCGTGGTGTGCGCTGACGCCGCCCATCTCCCCTTGCGGTCACAGAGCGCCCAAGTGGTGCTGGCGATGCACATGCTCTACCACGTCGATGCCCCCGACCGGGCGCTCGCGGAGGCGGCCCGTGTCCTGGACCCCGGCGGAATCCTGATCGCCTCCAGCAACTCCCGGTACGACAAGGCCGAACTGGACGAATGGTGGGCACAGGCGGCCGCGGACGTGCTCGGAACCGACACAGGGCCAAAGCGGATGAAACTCTCCGAGCATTTCCCGGCCGAGGGGGCAGCTGAAGCAATGGGCGCCCACTTCGCCAAGGTAGACGTCATCACCCTGGACGGAGTGATCGAGGTCAACACCCCCGACCCGATCCTGAACCACTACGCCTCCTACCGGGCCTGGTCTGATGGGGCAGGCGTGCCGTTTGAGCCCACCTTGGAACGGGTCGTGGCAGTGCTGAGCGCTCGACTGAAACATGGCCCCCTGCGGATCACCACACGCCAAGCACTGATTATCGGTCACCGCTGTGCCGCGAACGGGCCGCAGCCCGCCACAGGACAACAGGTAGTTGGTCCCGGGCCGGGCTTCGGCCCCACCGTCTGTCCGGACTCGACTGGGATCCCCAACTGAGCGTCAGCGATGTCCTGTTTTTGTCCGACCTACAGCACACGTGCCCCTCTGGCGCCCGCCTTGAACGCATGACTGCGACAGCTCCAAAACGAGGGCGACCTGCTCCCCCCGCTCCTGGGATTACAGGGTGAAGAGGGTGTCCGGGGTGTCGCGGGAGACCAAGCGCACAGCCCCGGTCGGGGGTGTACGGCCTCTCCGGAGCGCAGACGCGGCGTCTGTGGCATCGACGACCACTGTGCCGTCGCTTTGAGGTGCGATCCGGCCGTCGCCGAAGCGGACCCACACCGTGATCGCTCCCGCTTGGCGGGCGAAGGCGAGTTTGCGGACCGACCAGGGTTTGTGGCGGGAGTCGACTTCGACGACGATGTCCGGGCCAGTGGTGCGGCACAGCACCAGGTCTAGCACTCCGCTCTGGAATCTTCCATCCTCGGTGAGCGGGATGAGCGCCTCGGTATGGACGCGGCCGACAGGGTCGTGGTGGAGGAGGGCTTGGGCGATCTGGCCGCTGAGGGAGTCGGTGAGTTCGCTCGTTGACCTGTGGACGTGGTGGTGTGCGGCTTCGGCTGCCCAGCTGGTGATGTGCTCGGTGATGGCGGTGGCCACCGCCAGGTCCTCGCCCGGTACGGCTGGGGATTGGGGAGTGGTGTCGTGGTGCCACAGCCAACCTGCGGGCCACATCCGTTGGGACGTCAAGGGGACGGCCACGAGGTCGTTGCCCGCGATGGCTTCGTCCACTACCTCGGGGAGCGGAGCCAGGTGATGCGCCCACTCCCTGACCTCTTCCAGCGTCTGCCGGGCCATGGCGGGCGTGAGGTGCTCACCACAGCGGCGCAGGCCTTGGAGACGGTTCTTGGCGACCCTGTACCAGTTCCCGATCAGGGGCGGGGTGGCGCGGGGGTCGAAGTTGATGCCCTCAGTGCCGGGGTGGCGGTCACGGACGGCCTGGAGGAGCGCCCCTACCCCGGTCTGCTCCATGACCTTCTCGGCCTGCGCGCGCCCAGCATCGGCTTTGCGGCAGGGGGAGCAGGTTGCGGTGGCAGCGGCATCGCGGGCCTGGGCGTTCGTGAACCGGGCGCCGTGGCCGCATGCGTGCTTACCCCAGTAGCGGCAACCCGAGCACTCCTGGCAGGCCGCCCGGTCGCCGTTCTTCCACTTGGGCATGCTGGTGCGTGAGGCGACGGTCTGGCTCCACTCGTGCCCTCGCAGGCAGCGCCACCAGGCGGATTCGGGGGAGGTGCTGGCGACCTCGGAAGCACGGACACCGTTGCGCATATCGTGCCAGGTGGCCGCCACGTCGGGGTATCGGTCCTGAAGAGATGAAGCGCTCATGCGTTTGGGTCGCCCTCCCAGTCCAGCCGGGGTGTGTCCCGGGGTTGGTCCCACAAGGCGACGAGGTGGGTGTGGCGGGTGGGAATCACTTTCTCCCCGGGCGAAAGGTCAGGGCTGGCGAGCAGGCGCGGCCCGGGCCCGCCTCGCAGTTCGGTGTCCCAGCGGCGGACACGTTCGACGAGTGTGTCGAGCAGTGTCCTCGCGTTGGGCCCGTGGCCGCGCGCGAGGTACTCCCATTGGTCGGAACTGGCGCAGACCCGGGGCAGCAACAGGTAGGCCAGTGAGGTGTCGTCCCACAGCGCAGGGGTGCGCTGTCCGGGCATCGGGGCGTGGCCCAGGGCGTCGGCGTCCCCGGTGAGGGTTCCGAACCCGGGTATGTCGGTAGCCAGCCACATCTGCAGCGTAGCGAAGAATTCTCGTGGGCCCATCCGCACTCCGGTCCATTCCTCGTGCGCTGGCTGGAGGAACACCTGCGCGAGTGTGTCCTGGTCGGGGAGTGGGTCGGCGTCGGTGGTGAACGTGACGCCCTCGGCCACCGGCACCTGGTGTTGTACGTGCTCGCCCTGGCCCTGCATGCGCACGAAGCCGGCGACGTCTCCGCCCTCGCCCACGAGGAGTCTGTCGCCGCTGCGGGTGAAGACGTAGATCCGCTCGAAGCCCCGTACGGAGAAGGGCACCACGAGCCGCCCTCCCGGGAGGAGTTGGTCGGTCCAGGCCGGGGGGAGATCATCGGTGCCCACGGTGACGATGATCCGATCGAAGGGGGCGCCGTCGGAGAAGCCGTGCTCGGCGTCGGCGACCGCCAAGGTCACCCTGTCGGTGTAGCCGGCAGCGGTGAGGCAGTCGCGGGCGCGATCGATGACGGCCGGGTCGATGTCGATCGAGGTCACCGAACCTGTAGGGCCGACGAGTTCGGCGATGAGGGCGGCGTTGTAGCCACCGGAGCCGATTTCGAGCACACGCATGCCGGGGCGGATGTCGGCGTGTTCGAGCATCAGGGCCTGGACCCAGGTGCCCGACACCGAGCTGGTGGTTTCACCGTCAGGGCCGAACCGGGTGCGCAGGACCGCGTTCATGTCGTAGACCTGCTCGATGGGGAACTCGGCAGCGAACACGTGACGGGGGACGGCGCGCACCGCTTCGGCCACCCGGTCGGTGCGCACGGCATTGATCGCCCACATGCGGGCGATCATGCGTTCACACAAGTCGTGGATCTGGTCGGCGTCGTGAGTGGGGGTGGTCTGTGGGGTCGTCACCCCGGCAGGCTAACCGGGCTGGACCCATCGCGTGGGGATTTCTAGGGCACTGGTCCGGTAAGGGGCCGGGGCCTGTCTGGTTCAGCCTTCGGGTGGGCGCTGCTTCGTTTAAGGTCGCGCCTATGAATTCGATGGAGAGCGCAGATCCCAACCGATGTAACCCAACGCCTTCGCCATCACCACGGTTGGTTGTCCTGCGTGGTAACTCCGCCTCGGGCAAGTCGAGCGTGGCCCAAACGCTGCGGGCAGCATACGGTCGTGGGCTCGCGATCATCGGCCAGGACAACGTGCGCCGCACTGTGCTGCGTGAGCGCGACGTGCCCGGAGGCGCCAACATCGGCCTCATCGACCTGATGGCCCGCTACGCCCTGGACCACGGATTCCACGTGGTCGTCGTGGAGGGGATCCTGTACGCCGACCGATACGGGGACATGCTCACAGCGCTTATGCGCGACCACAAGGGCATATCGCGCGCCTACTACTTCGACATCCCGTTCAGGATCACGTTGGAGCGCCACTCGACGAAACCCATCGCAGATAAGGTCGGTGAGACCGAGTTGCGGGACTGGTGGCGTCCCCGCGACCTGCTCCCTGGCGGTGTGGAAGGGATCATCGACGAGCACAGCACGGTCGAGGAGACCGTTGCCCGCATACTCGAGGATTGTGCTTTGACGCCTGGAGCCAGGGGAGGCGCCAGCGGTCTCAGCGGAGTGGGTGATCCCCAGAGGCAAGCGAGAAAGACCAGCTCGGCGATCGGGGAAGCTGAGATGTCAGAGTGATGGCGTTCGGGACAGGGCCTACCCCGCGGCGGCCGCGCTCGATACCTACGTCGCTCGGGGGCGCTCGACCACTCCGGGCTCGGCCCGTACCTGAGCGACGCACACCACCAGCGCCTCACGACCGCCCTGACAGCAGCAGGGATCGGCACCGACGAACTGCCCCCACCACCCACCGCCCCGCATTCACCACAGCCGTAGACCAGGCCGCACTCACCCTACGCAGGATCCTCGAATACCCCTCCACCGCACCCGTATCAACACCACCGACCCGGTGAACAGAAAGGTCCCGTTCCTCGCAGCGGTGCTTGGCAGGCCCCACGACAGCACGAGGGAGAGCGCATGGGCGGGTTGACGCGGGACCCGGACTTCCTGGGAACGGTGTGGGTGGTCCTGGACTTCGAAGCGACCACCCCAGCAGGCCACCCACCTCAGCCCATCGAGGTCGCCGCTCTGGCGCTGCGCTACGAAGCCGACCGCTGGACAGAGGTCGGCCGCAGAACCTCCCTCATCCGACCGCCAGCCTTCGCCCCGGTGACGGCCGCCACCACCGCCCTGAACGGTCTGCCCCCTGAACAGCTCGCGGCGGCGCCGACCCCCGCCCAGGCGCTGGGTGAGCTGGACCAGCGCTTCACCGCGGACACCCAATATCTGCTGGTGGCCCAGCACGCCGCCACCGAGGCCAACCTCCTCTACCACCAGCGCGAGCACTGCCCGAACCTGGCCCGCATCAACCTGATCGACACCATCCCGCTCGCCAAACACCTGGCTCCGGGCCTGGACAACTACAGGCTCGACACGTTGCTGCACCGCTTCGGGATTCCCCGCCCCGCGGACCGCCACCGGGCCTACGCCGACGTCGACGTCACCGCGAGGGTGTTCATGCGGCTCATCGACGCTGCCGACCGCGACGACGCTCTCGAAGACCTCGCTGGGCTGGTCAAGATCGCTGGACGCACCGCCAAGACCAACCGGCCCGTCCAACAAGACCTGTTCGATCTGTGATCCCCCGCGGCACGATCGGCCGTCTGAGCCCCGGGGCAGTGAACCCAAAACCAGCGCAAGGCTCCTTCGGGGACTACGCTGAGGCCACCCTCGCCGACCTTGAAAGGGACGCCCCCCATGGATCGCGATGTACATCGCGTCGAACAGAACCTGCTTGGTCTGCTGCGGCGCGAGTCTGCCCGACGAGACACGCGTCCGGGCTTTCGCACACATAGGCAGGAAACGGCCCCGGCCTGGGTGTTCGCTGAACGGGCGCTACTGCTGGAAGCCATCAACACTGAGCGAGCCCGGCATGCTCTGCCCGCTGTCACACTCGAGGACATGCGAGACGTGGAGATGACGGCTCTTGGGCACAGCGACTACGCCCAGAAACTGTCGTGGCGATGCGCCGAGCTCGCGCTCGGTCAGGCCCAGCCTAAGAAGGCTGGTCTCACCACCCGAGAACACCTCAGGTCAAGGAGTGGGCCAGCGGCAAATGGCTGCGCCGTATGGCTATTCAGTCCAGTGGTCAGCCCACCTTTGAGCGGCGTCGGCCAAGGCCTTCCGCCACTCCTGCTCGGGTCGGATCTTCGCGTAGTGCCGGTTCATCATCGCGTCGGCTCGAGCGAAGACCGCCAGCGCGTCGAGGTCGAGCTGCCCCCACAGGGTGGATGCCGTCAGGAGCTTTTCCACATCGGCCGCATCATGGCCCGAGGAGACCAGCTGCACGGCCAGGCACGTGGGTGCCACGAGCGCCGAGGCCACGGTGGGCCATGCCCAGTCGACCACCCCATCCGGTCGTTGTGGTCGATGAGGATGTTGCGGGGGTGCAGGTCGGCATGGGCCAGGTGGTTGCCACGGACCACCTTGACCGTCTCCCCGGGCAGAGCACGGTCTCACCGGGTCTCCACCCACGAGCGGGCCACCTCCGGGACGGGGAGAGCGGCGATCTGGTCCACTGCCTGCACCGCTCGGGCAGGTCCGGTGAGCCCGGGGCGTAGTCGGCCGCCCTTCCCTCGATCGCCTCGAACCCCAGCGCGAACCACCCGGCCCCGCGGGCCTGCCACAGCAAGGGCGGGGCCAGCCCGTTCAGGTGCGGGTTGATCTGGCCCTCACGCCCCACCTCGGCCAGCACGCCTCCGGGGCGGTCGGGGACGGCTTTGAGGAACACGCGCCCTTCCTGGCTGGTGACCACGGCCGTGGTCGAGTAGTCACTGCCCTCGGCGCTGGGGCTCACGTCGGTGATGCGCCCGGTGTGTGTGGGGGGTGATGAGTTCGGTGAGCTCGGAATCCATGTCCTCGGTTTCTGGGCGTAGCCAACAAACGGGTCCGCGGTTCATCGCCCAGCGCCCCTCCAGACCGGGCAGGAGGCGCGCGACGTGAGCCGCCAGGACCCCAACGGGCGGCCTCACCCGAACATGAGGCCGAGGAAGGGATCAGGGCGTGGGGCTGATCGTGGTTTCGCGCTCCACCGGGGTGGACAACAGCTTCTCGCACACCGAACGCCACCCGGGGTGCTGGTCGAGGCGGATGTAGCCCTGCGGGGGACAGACCTCGTTGAGCATCCGCTCCAACTCGGCTGCAGCGAACCCCGTGTACTGGCGTACGCGCTGGATCGGCATCGCGTACCCCACCAACCGGCCCTTCCGGGCCAGGTAAGGCTGCACGGTGGCGCCGCTGCCGACATGCATCCGCTCGGCGATCTGCGCGATCCGATTAGGGGAGCCCTCGATCGCTACGTCCAGGTCGATCACCGCACACAGCCGATTCTCCGGCGCGGTCAGGTACACGAACCACTGCACGGGAGACCCGGTGAGAAAGCGGCGCCGGAACTCGTAGGTCTTCTGACCGGTCCACATGAGCTCGTACCACGGGGGATCCAGGCTCATCACCACCGGCACCGGGCCAGAGGCGTAAGCTTCCAACGGTGATCGGGCCAGATGCTCCACCAGGGCTCCTCATGTACCAAGGGCAGATGGGGATTAGCGTAGTCACCCGTGTCCGCGCGCATAGCGACTTTCCCGAAGCCCTTGACCGTGCCGGCCCATCCCGAACGGAACACCTGTTGGACCTCATCGGTGGGATCGTTCCAACCGATCCAACCCTTGGCGACCGCGTTCGACCAGTGCCGGGTCACCTGTGGCGAGGCCTGTGGTCAGGTAGGAGGCTGCCAGGCGCACGGTCAGGAGCTGGAGAGCTCGCTCCTCGGTCTGCGACAGCTCACGTCCGTAGCCGCCGAAGAACGCACACCGCAGGTCGGGGCGCTCCAACCACACCGCCCCCTGCAGCCACACGAACTCCTCCACCAGCAGCCCCGGGGCCGCCTTGGCGAAGTCGATGATCCCAAGCCCGTGGTGGGGGTCCCAGAGCCAGTTACGGGTGGCGTAGTCGCCGTGGCGATAGACCACCGGTGTTGCGGGAGCGCACCGGGGCAGTTCCAGAGCCGCGTCCCTGACCAGAGCCTGTTGGGAGGCGGTGGTGGCTTTCGCGAGCAGGGGCAGGATCTGGTCGGCTTCGCCAGCCTGCCGGGTGATCGAGGTGCAGATGCTCGCGTGGTCGGCGCTCGTGGCCCGGGGCGAGCGCTCATGCCAACGTCGCAGGAGTGCGCCCGCGCGGGCATGGACACGCTGCTCCTCGCCGACGGACAGCTCCAGTCTTCGCACGATGGATCCGGGTACAGGGGAGGTCGCCAGCGCCAACAAGGACTCGTCGGCGGCCAGCACCCGCGGTGCTTGATAGGGATCCAGGGCCTGGGCAGCGAAGGCGAGGCCTGCACGCTCCCGCGCATGGTCAGCAGGATCGGGGCTGAGCTTGACGTAGACCGCTTCTGTACCGGTCCTCACATGCCAGACCCGAGAGTCGGTCCGGGGCCAGGACACGTCAGCGACGCTGCGTACCACACCGAAGCGGGCCCTCACCCACAGTGCGAGGTCGGCAGGTAAAGCAGCGGAGGTCCTCGGCATACCGTGACTGGCTCCTCTCAGAGCTACCAACAAAACCGGCACGGGCTCTCGGGGCCACGGCGGCCACGCAGCCTACACGCCAGGCAGGGACGGTGACGGGCCCGAATCCAGCGGCAGGTCCGTATCAGGGGCCAGTGGGGTCAACGACGATGCCCCGCTCAGCGGAGAACTGGGAAACCTGGGCCTCGGAAAGCACGGCAGAGACCGCCTCGGGGGTGTGCCCGGACGGGTTGCGGATATGGAAGCGTCCGTTTCGGTGACCAATCACCAACACCAAGTGCCCACCCTTTCCTGGCGGCGGAAGGTGAGGGCGGCGGATCTCCTTGTGGACCGAGGCCAACACCATCCGCCCACGGTCCAGCTCCGCGCGCATCGCTTTGGTGTCCAGGTCGGTGCGGACCTGCGCGTTCAGACCGTGATGGTCACGGACGTACTCCACAAACGGCGCGTACACCAGGCCCTGCACTGATCCGTCAGCCTGCTCCAGGTACCCCCTGCCCGACGTACCCCGTGCAGGAGCTCCATGAGGGGCGGGGCATGCCCATCAGCAGCGCCGTCCTCAGACCCGCCTGACGTGCTGCGCGTGCCAGCTCGATCATCTCCACGGCAGGCTGCACCTGCGCCCAGGCACGTCCCATGAGGTTGTCGTGCTCCTGAACCTGCAGCAGAGGCGGAGTACATGGGGTCTGTCCGTTCGTGAAAGGGGAGGGCACAGCCGGGTTCTCGCGCTGCGGCGAGTCTTCAGCCAGAACAGTGATTTCCCTGCTCGCCCGCCTTCACACCGCCCGAACGGCACCCGTAGCCCTCGCTGCCGGACGTGGAGCCCGTCAGCGCCATGCGCTTCAGGCGCTGGAAGCCAGGATGGCCTCTACCCCCTCATCAAGGAGCTGACGAGCCACGTGCTCGCCCACCATCTCCGGTTGGTCGGCCGCTCCGGTGGCCTCGGCCCGGATGGTGGTGGAGCCGTCGGTTGAGGTCACCTGGGAGAGCAGGTGTAGCCCTCCGGCGCGGATGGTGGCATAAGCGCCGATGGGGACATGGCAGCCACCCCCCAGGGCCTTCATGAGCGCACGTTCGGCCCGTGTGGTGGCCGCTGCATCCTCGTCGTGCACCGAGGCCACCACCCGCGCCAACGCGCTGTCGGCGGCGCGAACCTGCACCGCGATCGCCCCCTGGGCAGGAGAGGGCGGCCAACGGGCGGGGTCCAGGTACTCGGTGATGCTCTCCTGCAGACCCAGCCTGTGCAGCCCAGCCGCGGCCAGCACCACCCCGGACAAGCCCCGCTCGCGCATCTGCCGCAGCCTCGGGGGGACGTTACCGCGGATCGGGACCGCCACCACACCGGGGCAGGCCAGGTGGAGCTGGCCCACCCGGCGGGGCGCACCGGTGCCCACCTTGCTCCCGGGGGCGAGAGAACCCAGGGTGGTGCCGCACAGAGCATCGCGCACCTCGTGGCGGCGCGGGATCGCAGCGACCACCGTCCCCGGGGTGGAAGCGCTGGGCAAGTCCTTCAGTGAGTGGACGGCCACGTCGATCTCCCCGCCCATCAGGGCATGTTCGACGGCGCCAGCGAACACCCCGGCCCCGGAGGAGGCGAGGTCGCGCAAACTGCTGGTGCGGTCCTGATCTCCCGCGCTCATGATGGTGCGCCGCACCCAGGCGTGCTCCGGGTGGGTCGTACTCAGGTGGTCCAGGACTTCGGTCACCATGGTCTGAGCCAGACGACTCCCCCTGGAACCGATCCTCCACGTGGACATGCGATTCCCTTTCCCTACCGGACGGTCGTGGGGCTTCACAGGTCCCAGTTCAAGACCAGCTGGACCGGGCCCCGGGCCAGCACGAACACCCCCGGGCCGGCGGCGGGCGTGTGCACCCCGACGCGGTACACGGTGTAGGTGGGCCCGGTGTGCCGGTACGGTGCCCAGGCGTTGATCAGCTCGCACACGCGGCGGGCCAGGGCCTGCCCGGCCGGGGCGTGCCCGACCACGCCGATCTCCGTGCACGGCCCCTGCTCACCCGCAGGCTCCAGGACCCGGTGGGTGAGGTAGGCCAGCCCACGCTCGCCGTCCGGCACACTGGCCATCGCGCCCCACCCCAGACCGCGCGCCAACCCGTGACGTGCTTCTTCCTTGCGGTTGAACATCAGCCGCGAGAGCGTGTTGTCCAGGTGCAGCGCCAGCCACAACCACATGCCGTCCATCGACTCCATGCCACCGAAGTGCACCCCGGTCCACACCGTCTGTTCGGGCTCGGCCAACACCCCCGCCACCTGAGCGTCGGTGATGTCCTGTTCCCGGTTGACCTGCAACCGCACCCCACCATCGCCGGACACATCCACCAGTCGGCGCGAGTCGTCCCCGATCCCTTCGCGCAACGGCATGAAACTGCACAGCTCAGCACTGGCGGACGCCCAGTGGTCCTGGTGGGCGCGCAGCGCCAGCGCATAGCCCACGTCCCCGACCACCCGCATCGGCACGACCAGCACCCCGCCGGGGGCGAGCTGTTCCAACCAGGCGATCGGCAGGTGGTGGGCTCCCACGGTGGCGATGATCCGGTCGAACGGCGCCAGATCCTCCGCCCCCAGGGCGCCGTCGGCGCACCGCACCTGTACCTGGCCTGCCCCGGCCTGCTCCAGGTGGACGCGGGCATCGGCGACCAGGTCGTGGTCGACGTCGATGCTCACCACCTGCCCGTGGGGGCCGACCAGGTGGGCGATCAGGCCAGCGTTGTAGCCCGTGCCAGCTCCCACCTCCAGCACCCGCATCCCCGGCTCGATCTGCGCTTGGACGAGCATGCGGGCCACCACACCCGGGTGTGAGGCGCAGCTGAGGGAATCCCCGTCCGGGCCGTCCTTGACCGAGACCGTGCGATCGGCGTAGGCCTCCTCCACCGGAGCGTGGGGCACGAACACGTGCCGGGGCACAGCGAGCAGCGCCTCGGCCACTGGCTCGGTGAGCGTCTGCTGCTGGGTCAGACGGCCCACCATGGCCTCGCGTAGCGCAGCGTGGGGATGTCCGGTGGTGGTCGAGATCATCGCGCCTCTCCTGGGGGCAGTATGCGGGCAGGGCCAGCGTAGAACGCGGACCACCCGCGGGCAGGGCTGTTCTGAGAAAACGCCACACAAGCGCTCTGGGGCACTACCGTCCAGGCATGGCTGCGCTTCTATCACCCTGCGAAGGGCGCTCGTCACGGACCTACCCGAGGAGCAGATCGTGCTGTATCGGCCAGTCGGCGGTCAGCTCCTCCACGATCGATATCTCATTCGGGCGAACCTGTAGGCGCCACGCAGGTGATGGGTGGTCCACCAAGCAGAGCTGACGGTGTAGCCGCTCTGCCCGCCCTGGTACATGGGCAGCACCTTCCCAGCTTCGAACCGCGACCCGCCGGCCTCGGGAGAGTAGCGGTCCACGGCTGCAACGTCCACATGTCCGGACCGGACGTGGCCGCTTCCGAGATCGGCTCTCCGACGACCGTGCGCCAGGTGGACGCGAGCACCTCGGTCACCCCACCACCGCGAACGCCTCCAAAGGCCAGGTCTCGGTGGGGTGTTCACAGCGCAGGATGACGTGCAGATGCTCGGGGCGCGGGTGAGCAGCCGGTGGATGCGGGTGTGCGCGATGCCCTTGCTGAGGGTGTCCGTGCCTAGGGCGTATGGGTCGTCGATCACCGCGAACACCAGCCGCTCGGCGGTCGGAGCGGACTCAGCCAGCTCGGCCAGACGGCGTTGGCACTCCTCGGAATCCTCCACAGCGTCCATGCCGGGGTAGGCGGCCGACGCGCCGGGGTCAGCAGGTGGACGTCGACCCCGGGAGCGCGGGCCTGAAGGGCCCGATGGCGGCGCAGGGCGCGCGACCCGGCGAACCCGGACTCGACCACACCCAGGTGCCCGCCCCGGGCGGGCAGATCGACCACTGAGAGCCCTCTCCCCAGGTCAGGCCGAGTAGCAGCCGGTCCACACGCACCCCTCCGCGGCAACGCGGTCGGCGACATCGGTGACACGCAGCAGCGCATCGTAGGCGTCAACATCGATGTGCGCCTGGAAGTGGTGGTCGATCGCGGCGGAGGAACAGGCGCCGCCGGGCGTCGACGTAGGACAGCCCTTCGTGGGCGGTCAAGGCTTGGGCAGCATCCTTGAGCTTGTCGTGCGGCACGATGTTCCCCTTCGCGGCCAGGGGCGCCCTCACCGTCCCGGGCCTAGGTAACGCCACAGGTCAGGCTCGTCTGCGATGAGGGCTGTGCCTGCCCTTGTCCGGGGGTGCCGCGGTCCTGGTGTGGGCGGGTGTGCGGCTCGGAGCGGGTCCTCGCCGGGGCCTGGGTCCAGGGCAGACACGGACAGGAGGACCCGCACGGGATATTCAGCGTTCGGTTCCGTCAGGGGTCGACGTCTGTGGGGCGTTCTGGAGCTGCTCCAGCAGGCGCCTGCTGCGCTCATCGATACGGGCGTTGGCCAGGATTCCCGCGTCCGAATTGCCCGAGGGTGCAGGGGCCCGCCGCCGCGGCGCGGGTTTCTCGCTGCGGCCGTGACGGCTGCGCCGATCCGGTTTCTGCGCCTTCTGGGACTTTTTCGGGGGTGGAGCCGGGGCAGGCACGGGCGGGATAGCCAGGCTGTCGGGGAGCCGACGCAACTGTGCTCGGATCTTGTCCCTGAGCTCTTCGGGCGTGCTGGACCGACTGAGTACGTCCGTGAGCTGGGCGCGGGTGTCGTCGTAGGTCTGCGGCATCTTGCCGTTGTACGCCCAGTGCAGGGTGTCGAGCAGCTCGTCGGCCTTGGCGCGGATCCGCTCCGTGCGTTGGCGCGTGCTCGCCCCGCGACTGCGGTCGCGGCCTTCGGGCTCCGCGGTCCGGCGCGGCTTTCTGGCGGGTGGGGCGGCGGAGCGGTCGAACTGATCCTTGGGGAACTCGCGCAGTTGTTGCTTGATCCAGTCCGTCACGTCCTTGGGGACCTCGGGCCCGGTGAGCATTCTGACCAGTGCGGCACGGTTGTCGTTGTAGGCCCGGCTGTACTGGCGTTCCTGCGCCCACTGGAGCTTGCCAAGGTATTTGTCGGCCTCACGTCGGGCGTGATGGTGGGGCAAGAAAGCGCCCCGCCTGGGCACACGGGGGCGTTCCGGGACAACGGGTACCTGCCGAGGTTTCGCGACGACCTCCCGTGTAGGCAGGGCATCACTGGCCTGCTGCAGCAGGGTGCGGGCTTCGTCGATCAGGTGGGGGGCCAGCCCTCGGTTGCGGGCCTGGCGCAGGCGCATCTGGACCTGCTGAGCCATGGTGCGCACGTTCGCCATGTCCTGCTGGTCGAGCACGTGGCTCAGGCCCCGCAGCGCTTGTTCCAGCGGATCCGTCGGCGTGGTCAACTCGCTGCGGGGCTCGGGGCGGCGCTGGACGGGCACGGGGGCGGCCTCAGAGCGGGTCTTGACGAGGGTGTCGCCTTGGAGTATGCACTCGCCCAGTGGCGTCCATACGACCTCGCCTGCACCGTCACGGATACCGACCTGCACGGTGCGGGTGAGACCGTCCGCGTCGGCGAGCCGAAACAGCCGGTAGGGGACCCCGTTGGCGACCAGTGCGCGCGTGACCGCCTGGTTAGCGCGCACCAGCCACACATAATCGTGCGCCTCGGCGGACTTGGCCAGGTCCACCAGTTCGTGGTCCAAGTCGTGGGTGAACACCAGACGCAGGTGCTTGCCAGAGGTGGGAACGACCAACGTGGTGCACGCACGGCCCTTGGCCAGGCCCTCGTATTTGGCCTGGGCGTCCGCGGCCCGCTCGCCCAGCCAGGCGCGCAGGTGGCGGTGGGCGTACAGGTGGTCAGCGCTGTGCCCGCCCAGGGTGCCCTCTCCACCCTTGTGCAACCTGGCGCATTCGTTGGAATCGGCCCGGTGAGCGAAGTGTGGGACGGTCTCGCGTTCATGGATGATCTTCAGCGACAGTTGTCCTCCGCATCCGCCCAGCAGATGCCCGCACCAGAACGTCTCCTGGTGCTCGTGGGCGCGGTTGCGGAACAGTTCGGCTTCGTCGGGGTCAAGGGGCATGTACGCCGGGTCGGCACTCTCGGAGTGGCCGACCACAGCCGTTTGGACGCGACGACGATCAAGGGTCATGTATGAACAACAACACACCGTGACGACATTCGAGAGGTGTTCGGCGCCCTGGCAGATCACGGCTAGCAGGAGAACACCCGGAGACGTGCCCGGGGCAGATCAGAGTACCGGTGATCGGCACAGCACGTACAGCCGCCCCTCGTCGATGCCAGGGGACGTCTCGTTACTGCTCCAGCGGGAGGTCCTCGTCGGGTTCGGTGCTGGTGCCGTTGGTGAAGTAGGCCCGCGGCCCGGGATCTCCGGGGGCAAAGCCGCGGATAAATTCCCAGTCCAGTTCTGCGCCTTAGCTCCCCTGGATCCGAGGCGCCACGGTCCGCAACAGTCGCTCCATTGTCAGGACTGTGCTGTCGGCCCGCGGTCCTCCCACCACCAGCACCAGCCGGTCGGTGCCGTGGCCGAGGTAGTACGGGGGCGGGGCACCGGTGAGCAGCGACAGCACCGCCCTGGCTGCCTGGAACTCGTGGGGCGGGTGCTCGGGGGCCTCGATCTTGCCGTGCACTACGGTCAGGTTCCGGTCACCCCTGGGCCCGCTACTCGACCTCGACCAACCCTGGGTGCTCGGTAACCATGCGCGTGGCCTGGTCGATGAGGGGCTGGTCCTGTTCGTGCTGATCCGGCATGAACATGCGCACCATCATCTCGGCCTTGCCGGTGCGCACCTGCGGGGTGTGCAGGAACAGCTTCGCCAGCGCAGTGGTGGTCTCGCTGAGGCTGCGGCCCTGGAGGTGCTCGGTGTAGGCGAGGGCCACGGTCGGGTCCGCAGCCGGAGGGAGTTCCTCCCCGGGGCGCCAGTGCACGGCCTCGGCTGCGCTGGTGGCCTCGGCCTCGGATAGGTGTAGCCCGGCCATCGGCATCCCCGGAGTGCATCTGGAGGAGGAGTCCGCGGCCCAGGGCGGGGTGCGCGAACTGAAAGAGGAAGGTGGGGTGCTCGTCGACCCCACGGACGTGGAGAGAGCGACCCTGTACCGGCGGCTCCACCCCTGAGCGGGCCCTCAACGAGGCAGGAACTGCTGGACTACATCACCTGCATGTCCAGGTACGGGTACGAGCAGTCGCGGGCAGCTGGTGTTATGCGAGCGGACGATCAATCGGCTGAGGCCGCCAACGCCGTGCGCTTGTGCGGGAACTGCCGCAGGTAAGCGCACCCAACGTGCCACGCGAGCTTGTCCAAGATTCTCCTGGTTCCTCTCACTTTCGATGTCATATTAAATGGTGAATTCAGTCGAGGATCTTGCAGTAGGCGAGTAGGTGGATCCATTGTTCACGTGGGAAGTTTAGGTCGCCGAGTTCCGGGTGTTGAGAGTCACGCACGGCTCGACCTAGAGGGGTTGTGGCTACCGCGACACAGTTGGACTGAGCAGTGCTGTAGCTGCTGGTGTGCCAGGGCGAGAGGGTTTCAGTATTCATGGTATTCGTTCACTCTGGATCGAGGAAGGGCTGTTTTCGAGGTCGGAAATTCTCTGAGAAATGAAACCCAGCGAAGCTTCGGGTGTCAATGCTCGCTCGCTTAGCACTTCGAATGCGCTCACGTACGGGAGTACACTCTCGTTGTTTTCCAGGTAGATGTCGCTGGTCAGTAGCTCCACGTGTACCCAGTCGACACGGCTAGTGCTCAGCAGACTGAAACCGCCTGCCAAGGCTGGGTGGGGCGCCGACAGGGGGAGAACTTGCACGATGATGGACGGCAGTTGTGTGAGTTCCAGTAGGTACTCCAACTGTGCCCGCAGTACCTGTGGTTTGTGGAGGTCTTGGTGTAGTCCTGCCTCGTGCACGATCGCGTGCAACACGACAGGGTCTTCGCTCCGGTGCAGAATCTGTTGGCGCTGACGGCGAACCGAGACCAGGTGCTCCAATTGATCTGGGCTCAATCCGGCGCTGCTGGTAACCGCCATGACCTGTCGCGCGTAGCACGGGTGTTGGAGCAGTCCCGGAACGAGGCTGGTTTCGTATGTGCGGATGGACTGGGCTGTGGACTCCAGGCGAACCAGTTCCATATATGAGGCGTTGAGCGAAGTCGTGTGCTCGACCCACCAGCCGCGGCGCTCTTTCTCGATGTCTGCCGCCACTGTCGTCAGAGTCTCGCGCAGAGTCTCATCGTCGATCCCGTAGGCGTCTAGCAGCGGTGGGACATCCCGTGCGGGCAGTGTGACGCGGGCGTTCTCGATGCGACTCAAGGAAGCCGTCGAGCGACCGGCGGCCTGGGAGGCTGCTTGGAGGGACAAGCCCGCGTCGTGACGGAGGGCTTCAAGGCGGGCACCCAGCCAGCGCGTGCGCAAGGACGGTTCTGGCACGGAACACTCCCGATGTCTGGGCTCGATGGAACTGAGAGTCCAGCATGCCACAGTTCCGATGCGTAAAATTTCCCCTACGTATCTATTGCCGATCGTAAGTGCGTCGTGCATGCTGAGGACACGTCACAGGAGTCCTTCGGCGGACCTCTCGGCCCCGTGCGGTCGGGGCGCTGAGGGGATGCGATGCCTGGGCGTGAACCCAACCAGACCGCTGTTGCCACAAGTTCAGGCCACTGAGCGCATCCAACGGTGCGACGGTGACTGTGGACCCTCCCGGTGGTTGAGGTCCCCCGACAGGGGACGAGTAGTAACTCCCACCGGGATCGGACCTGCCAAAGAGAGGACGACGCGCCATGGTCCCCATGGACGCACGCACACGTGCCCCGAGCACTTACCACCCATCACTGCCTCCCCTGCCGGAGGCCACCCTGCCGCTGTGGGACCTCGTCCCCACGAGCCAGAGGCACTACTTCAACCACCAGCCACCATCGGAGTTCCACCACCGCGCCTACGAATTCGGATCCTCACCCCAACTCATGCCGCTGGTGCGCAGCTACTTGGCCACCTGCGCAGCCGGCCACGACGAGAACTTCCAGTTCGTATTCACCCTCCTCGGCGCGGAGCTGGCCAGCAACGCCATCCACCACTCCAGGTCCGGACGGGTCGGCGGGCGCTACACCCTGACGTGCCGCAGGGAACCCGACGGTCTCCACCTGGACTGCATCGACCAGGGCGACCCGCATGCCCACCCATCGAGGATCGGCGAACACCTCACCCCCGCCCCGGATGGCCTGTCGCCGGACGCCGAGAGCGGCCGAGGCCTCGCGATGATCGATCGGCTCGCGACGACATGGGGCGAGAACGGCTGCCCACAGGCCCGGCAGGTCTGGCTCTATCTGCGCTCCGACCTGAGCGGCAGCCAGTGGGAGGGCACTTGACGGTCGCACTTCCCTCACGCGCAATATGGCCCGGGCAGAGCGTTGCCCCGCACTGCCCGGGCCTCAGAACCCAACATTCACGCACAACCCATGCGAGAGAGGCCGGATCGATGACCTACCCTATCGCTACCCGCCAGCCGCGCCCCGTTCCACCCGCCCAGCGCCGTCCCGCACTGCTTGCGGGGCCGACCTGCATGGTGTGCACGCACCGCTCATGCCGGGCCCGCAGGGCTGAGAGCCAACCCCGCCTGGGAGGCCGCAGAGCGGAGTTCGCCGCCGAGCACACCCGAGCTGCTCGACTTCAGGCCCGCAACCCTGCCGTGGTGGTCTATTTCGGAGAAAGCACCCAGTCCTACTGGGTCGCGACGGCAGATGGGCTGAGCGAGGTGACCGAAGACGCCCTGATGCGCATCATCACCGCGTCACGCACTGGAGCAGACCGGTTCACGCGAGATGCTCACCGAGTCGTACCCGGCCTCGCCAAGGGAATGCTCCACTAGCCGTACTGGGGTAAGTCCTGGACCTTCCCGCCCTGTTCACTGCCTGCCCTGGGAAAACACAGATCAACGAATAGCTCGGCGCCCCACCCGTCATATATTTATGCAGGTGGGGCGCCTTTTTGATGGGGTCTAGGTTCTTCATGGAAGACATGAACATGAATGCTGGATGATCATCTTCACAGCGCGACCTTACCTCACAGATAGGGGTACCTATCGGTTCGCAGTTCCGGTGGGGGTATGTATTGGCATTAAGGGCCACCGGTACTAGCCTCGTCACTCCGAGTGAGGTGCGAGCGGTGCTTTGGAGGTGTCTTGAGACTCCTTGTGACGGCAGTGGTTATGGTCGGCATGCTTTCCTCCGGTTGCGCCACTCAGGTAGACGACACTGAACCCTCAGTGGGTGAGACACCGGAACCCACTGAGTCGACGTCACCAGAGGAGCTGGCTGTAGATACCTATGAGGCCATGTGGTCCGTCGTTGTCGAAGCTTCGCACGAGGGGGACGCGGATCCTCCGGAACTAGAGACTTACGCCTCTGGCGACGCCCTAGCTTTGATGCGCCAAACCCTGGACGGCACTGCAGGGGACCAGGTCGATGTCGAAGGGGAGCCGGTTCTCGACCCTGAAGTGGTCGAGGCTTCGCCAGAGCATGCTCCAGAGACCGTCACACTCCTTGACTGCGCTGACGGATCGGAGTGGGTCGAGAACGGCACCGATTCGGACGAGGAGGATAGAGAGGTTGGCCCTCGTCAGATTGACGCAACGGTCAATCATGACGGTCTTTCCTGGAGAGTGTCCGACTTGCGTATTTGGGAGCCCGGGACATGTTGAGACTCGCTTCCTTGATGGCTGCAACGTTGTTCCTACTTGTGCTGAGCGCTCCAGCTACCGCTGACGAAGTCTTTGGTAGGGCTGAATGTGGCTCCTCGGGTGGGCCGGGATGTGAAGTCACAGCTGAGTCCGAAAGCACACCGAGGCCGCCCGCGGGGCCGACGAACGAGGGCGCGGAGCCTGAAGCCGAGCCGAATGACGGTGGCACTCAGACGGCAACGGCGGAACCGGACTGTGACGAGGTGGACTCGCTCACGCAGACGTGCACTGCGTTAGCCGGGGGCGCCGGTTCCGGCGGGGCAGAGGCCGTCGAGGACGAGGTTGACCACGAAGCCGTGGCCCACGCCGCCTATGCCGAATTCTCTCTCTCCGCCCCTGACATCTCGATGTCACCGAGTAGCCAGGCACCCATCCTGGTCCAGGTGCCGGTGTGGCTGTGGCTCGACTCCGAGGCCTGGGGTCCGGAGTCGGCGACGGCGGAGGTGCCGGGCGGTGCGGTGACGGTAACCGCAACTCCGACCTCGGTGTCTTGGGAGATGGGCGATGGCACGACACAGGAGTGCGACGGCCCCGGGACCGTCTACAACCCGCACACGCACGACGCCGATGCCGCCTCCCCGGACTGCGGGCACACCTACACCTCCACCGGGGAGCACGACGTGGTCGCACAGATCTCCTGGGAGGTGGAGTGGACCAGCACCGACGAGGACGGTGGCACCCTTCCCGCCCTGTCGACGGAGTCCTCCACCCAGGTGCGGGTGATCGAGTCCTCCGGCGTGGTCACATGAGAGGAAGGCGATGGTAGACACCCAAACCCGGGCGCGCGGCGAGCCCGAGACCACGCCGCTGCGCCTTCCCCACACACGACGCCGGTGGCGCTCACTGGTTCTCATGGGGGCACTGATGGTCGCAGGCGCCACAGCCGCCATGCTGGCCCTGGCGCAAGTGGACCAGCGCGAGCCCGTGCTGGTCGCGGCCGCCGACCTTCCCGCTGGACATCAGGTCACCGCGGCCGATGTACGCGTGGTGGACCTGGCCGGTGCTGACACTCTTTCGACGGTCTCTGACCCCGCACAGGCGGTGGGGTCGGTGCTGACCATGCCGGTGGCCGAAGGCGCGCTGCTCGGCGAGGGCCTGCTGGGCGGGGAGGGTGAGCATCTGGCCGAAGGCCAGGTCGAGGTCAGTGCCGCGGTGGAGCCAGGCCGGGTGCCCGCGTCGGTGGGGCCGGGGGCACAGGTGGCCGTGGTCATCACCGGTGAGGAGGCGGGCGAGGTGTCCTACCCCGCCCAGGTAGGGGTTCTGGACCAGACGTCGAATGGTGACACGCGCGTGGATTTGGTGATCGATTCTTCCCACGCCTCCGATGTGGCCCGGGCTGCGGCCGAGGGTGAGATCGCCTTGGTCCACACCCCGGGAGACGGCTCATGATGGTGACCTTCTGTTCGCTCTCCGGGGCACCCGGCGTGACCACTGCGGCGCTGGCCCTGGCCAGTACCTGGCCCGCCGACGCGGCGGTGCGGGTGGTGGAGGCCGACGCCAGCGGTGGTGATATCGCCGCCTGGTGGCACCTGCCGGTGTGGCCGGGCCTGACCGATCTGGCCGCGGCCAACCGCCCCGGACAGGACCACGACCACCCAGGCGAGGCTCGGTTCCTGCAAGTCCTGCCCGGAGGGGTGCGGGTGTGCCTAGCCCCGGCCAGCGCCGAGCGCACCGCGAGCGCCCTGGACCTGATCACCCAGCACCCCAAAGCCTTAACCCGGTGGGCAGGCGTGACGCTGGTGGACCTGGGGCGGGTGGCCCCGGAAGCGGAAGTCATGGCGCTGGCCGAGGAAGCACAGTGCCACGTCGTCTTCACCTCCGGCGACCTCGCTCACCTCAAACGCCTCAAGGACACGCTGACCGATTCGGTGGGCAGGGACTCGCGCCTGGGCGTGGTGGTGGTCGGGCCCGGCCGCTCTGCCCAGGAAGTGCAGCAAGCCGTTGGGGTACCGGTGTGGGGGCACCTGCCCTGGGACCCGACCAGTGCGGCCGTTCTGGCCGGGCGCAGGCCCGCGGGGCGCCGTCTGCACCGGCGCCCGCTGATCAAAGCCGCCCAGGCCCTGGGCCGCACACTCGCGGACAGCGCACCTCCCCGCCGGTTTGCGGACCCGGTTCAGGCGTTCCTGGGAGGACGACCATGAGCGGCGTGGACCTCGCTGACCAGGTGCGCGACGTCGCCGCGCAGGTCACCGAACGGTTGAGCGCCGCAGCCCGGGCCCAGGAGCGCGAACCCACCGCACCCGAGCACCGGGCCCAGGTGCGGCGTGTGGCCCGCCAAGTGCTGCAGGAGCGCGCCAGCAGCGCCCTGGCGCGGGGTCAGCCCGTCCTGGACGGTCCGACCGAGGAAGCGGTGCTGCACCAGGTGCTGGCCCGCGTGGGCGGGCTCGGGCCCTTGGAAGAGCTGTTGGCCGATGAGCAGATCGAGAACATCAACCTGACCGGGACCGCTGTGTGGGTGCGCTACGCCGACGGGCGGCGCGAGCAACGACCCCCCATCGTGCGGACCTCGGATGAGTTGATCGCCCTGGTGCGCAGGATCGCCGCGGAGGCCCCGATGGGGGAGCGGCGCTTCGACGCCGCCGCCCCGATCCTGGACATGTCCTTGGCGGACGGGTCGCGGCTCAACGCCGTGATGGACGTGTCGGCCCAGCCGATGGTCTCCATCCGCCGCCACCGTTACCGCACCACCAGCCTGGGGGAACTACGCCGCCTGGGCACCCTGGATGCGGTGCTGGTGGCTCTGCTGCGGGCGGCGGTGCGCTCGCGCCGCAACATCGTCATCACCGGCGGCACCGGGGCCGGGAAGACCACCCTGCTGCGGGCGTTGGCCACGGAGTTCTCCCCGCACGAGCGGGTGATCACCGTCGAGGACATCCCCGAACTCGGGCTGGAGCGCGACGAGACTGCGCACCCGGACGCCGGGGCGCTGTATGCCCGCCCGCCCAACACCGAGGGCCAGGGCGAAATCACCGTCGCCGATCAGGTGCGGGCCGCGCTGCGGATGAGCCCGGACCGCATCATCGTGGGCGAGACCCGCGGGGCCGAGACCATCCCGCTGTTGAACGCGATGTCGCAGAGCAACGACGGCAGCGTAACCACGCTGCACGCCTCCAGCTCCGGGGGTGCTTTCACCAAACTCGGTGCCTACGCGGCCCTGTCGGATCGCCTTGCGCTGGAGTCGACCTGCCTGCTCGTGGCCGCCGCGGTGCATCTGGTGGTGCACGTAGACGCCACCCCCGAAGGCGAGCGCCGGGTCACCAGCGTGCGCGAGGTGGTCGGGGTGGACGGGGCCCAGGTGCTGTCCAACGAAATCTACCGTCACGAGAACGGCGGCACGGTTGCGGCCGCACCCCCGAGCCCCGCCACGGTCCAGGCGCTGGGCCGTGGCGGGTTCGATGTGGCCCAGTTGATGGTGGCCCCGGCGAGCAATGGGCGGTGGCGATGAATACCGCAGCGATCCTGTGGGCCGGCAGTGGTGGTCTGCTCCTGGCAGCGGGCGCAGGGCTGGCACTGATCCACCTGGGGCGAGCCCTCACCTGGCGCACAGGTCGCCTCGCCCCTCAGCTGGCCAGCCTTGACCGCAGCCGTCTCCTGCACGCGGTGGGCGCTGCACTGGCCGGGGCCGTGGTGTGGGTGTTGACCGCATGGCCCGCAGCGGTGGTGCTCGTCGTGGCCGGGATGTGGTGGCTGCCCCGCCTGCTGGGCCCCGATCACGCACACACCGCCCAAGTGGCCCGGGTGGAGGCCATCGCGAGCTGGGCCGAACAGATCCGCGACCTCATGGCCGGAGCCGCGGGCCTGCACCAGGCCATCGCCCACACCGTGCCCACCGCCCCCGAACCCATCCGCGAGCACGTAGCCCACTTGGCCGACCAGCTCTACCAAGGAAGGCCACCGCAAGAGGCATTGGAGGAGTTTGCGGCCCGGGTGGATGTGCCCAACGCCGACCTGGTCGTAGCCGCCCTGTCCAGCGCGGCCACACGCCAGGCCGCCGACCTGGGCCAGCTGCTGACCTCCCTGGCCCAGGCCGCACGTGACCAGGCGGCGATGCTGGTGCGCGTGGCCGCCACCCGCGCCCGCACCCGCACCTCGGCCCGCATCATCTGTGGCACCACCCTGGGCATGGCCGCAGGGTTGATGCTGATCAACGCCGACTACCTGGCCCCCTACGACACCGGCCTCGGCCAACTCATACTGCTGGCCGTCGGCGCCCTGTGGGCCGTAGGGCTGGTCTGGCTCGCCCGACTGGCCCGCACCGATCTGGGGCGCCGCGTCCTGGCCCGGGAAGACCAGGAGGGGGTGGGGGTGTGAACCCTCTCGTGCTCGCCGGAATTGGCGGGGCCCTGATCGCCGCGGGCCTGTGGGCCGCCCTTTTGCCGCGCTTGGCCCGCCCTTCTCTGGCCGAACTCCTCCAGGACCCTGCACCTTCCGCCGACTCTGCCTCGACGACGGGGCCAGACACCCCGGCCAGCTGGGCGCGCAGGCTCGGCGCCCCGGGTGTTCCACTGCTCGCCCTCCTAGGGTTGCCCACGGCTCGAACTCGGCGCCGCTTGCAGGCCTGTGAGCGGGACGTGCCCGGTTACCTGTCCCAAAAGGCTGCCATGGCCGCCCTCGCCGTCCTGGTCCCACCGGGGATTGGAACTCTGCTGGGCCTGTTGGGAGTGTCCCTCACCCCCGTGCTGGGCCTGGGGGCCTGGTTCGTGTTCGCGCTCGTGCTGTGGATCGCCCCCGACCTGGAAGTGCGCGACCAGGCCCGCGAGCGCTCCGAACAGATGCGCCACACCATCGCCGCCATCTGCGACCTGGTCGTCATCGCCCTGGCCGGAGGCGCCGGCGTCACCGGCGCGTTGAGCGACGCCACCCGGGCCAGTGACACCTGGGCCTTGCGACGCATCCGCACGGCCCTGTACACCGCCAGCATCCACCACCAACCCGCCTGGGCCGCCCTGGAAGACCTCGGCGAACGCTACGACGTCCCCGCCGCCCACGAACTGGGTGCGAGCCTGCGCTTGGCCGGAGCCGACGGCGCCCGGGTGCGCGCCAGCCTGGCGGCCAAAGCCACCTCCCTGCGAACCCAACACCTCGCGGAGCTGGAGGCCGACGCTCAGTCGGCCACCGAGCGCATGAGCCTGCCGGTGGTGGTGATGTTCGCGGGCTTCCTGGTGCTGATCGGCTACCCCGCCCTGAACCTCGTCCTGACCGGCATGTGAACCCCACCGCACACAAGGAGACGACCATGCTGCCCCTCATCAGACAGATCCGCAGGCCCACCTCCTCCGATGAGGGCTACTCCACCGAAGCGGTCGCGGTCACCGCCACCCTAGTCATCCTCGCCCTGGGAGCCTTGGCCCTGATCTCTGACACCGTGCTGGACTGGGCCGAGTCCATCACCCTGGGCTGAACCATGATGTGCCACCTGGCCCCCCACCCCACCGACCCCGACCGTGACCGGGGCAGCACCGAACTGATCGTGGCCACCCCACTCATGCTTTTGCTTCTGGTGCTGGTGGTCCACGTGGCCCTGTGGGCCCACGCCGACCACGTCGCACAGACCATCGCCCAGCACGGCCACGCCTCCGCCCGCGCTCTGGAGGCCAGTGAAACCGAGGGACACGCACGCGCCAACGAGGTCGCCGACCAGCTACGCGGCCACCTCCTCCAGGACCTGACCATCACTGTCGAGCGCGAGGCCACGATGGCCACGGTGCAGGTGCACGCGCAGGTGCCCACCATGGTCCCCGGGCTAGACCTGCCCGTGCACACGCAGGTCTCCGGGCCAATCGAAGAGCACACCCCACCCGGCGGCGAGGGCCCATGAAACACTCGTGGACTATGCAGGATCGGGGGTCGGCATCGGCCGAACTCGCACTGCTCACACCGCTGTTGATCCTCATCGCGATGCTGGTGCTGCTGGCCCACCGCACCGTCTCGGCGACCATGGCCGCCGACGCCGCCGCCTCGGCTGCCGCCAGGGCCGCCACCCTGGAGCGCACCCCCGCCGAAGCTCAGGCGGCTGCGGAGACTGCGGCTGCTAACGCGGTGCGTACGCACGATCTCAGCTGTGCCACCTACGACCTGGCTATCGAGACCGGCGGGCTCCACCCCGGGGCCACGGTGGCGGTCACGCTCACCTGCACTGCGGACCTGTCCGACCTGAGCGGTCTGGGCGTGCCGGGTAGTCGCACCATCGAGGGCACTGCCGCTTCGGTGGTCGACACCCACAGGGGCGAAGCTCTGGGGTTCATCAATTCTGAAGACAGAGATGAGGCAAACCCGAGTGCGGGTGGTGCCTGATGACGGGGGTGCGGTTCTTGGGTTCATCCATCGTTGTCGTGGCTGGCTTGGTGGATCAGGTCAGGGCGGCAGCCCCATGAAGGAACCAGATCACACCAGGGACGCCGGTCAGGCCACGGCCTTCCTGATCGTCATGGCCGCCGCCCTCCTGCTGCTGGTGGCCTTTGTCCTGGACGTGGGCGCCGCTCTGTCTGAGCGCAACCGCAACCTCCAACTGGCCCAAGAGGCGGCCCGGGCCGGGGCCCAGCAGATCGACCTTGCCACCTACCGGGCCGAGGGCACCGTGGACTTGGACCCGGGTTCGGCGACCGCGGCCGCCGAAGAATTCCTTGCCGAGGCCGGGGTCCAGGGCTCGGCCAGCGTGGACGGCGACGTCGTCACTGTCACCGCGCGTACCACGTTCACCTTCCGCCTGCTGCCGGTGGGCTCGCGCACGGCCTCCGGTGCTGCCAGCGCCACCCCGGTCACCGATACTGAACCGCCCCTCTCTCCGTGAGGTATCCATGACACGTCTGCGCCAGATCGCCGCGATCGTGACCACCCTCGTCCTGCTCGCCGGATTGCCGTGGCTGGCCACCACGCTGGCCTGGCCGTCGGTGGATGTGTCGCTGCTGTCCTGGCAGGTGCACCTGCGTAGCGGTCGCCTGCCCGCGGGGGTGGCCACGGCAGCGCTGATCGTCGCGCTGTGGGCCTTGTGGGCGCTGCACCTGATGGCGTTGGTCGCCGAAGCCGTCGCCATCCTGCGACGACGCCCCCTTTCCATGGGGCCTTTGCGTCCCTTGCAGCTGTTGGCCGCAACCACCCTGGGCACCCTGACCGCCGCTCCCGCCGCAGCGCATGCAGTACCCGCCACCGCCACAGTGGCCGAGACCGCCGCCCAGAACGAACAAGAGGAGAAAGACCAGCCCGAGCAGGACCCGGCCGAGCCGTTCGTGGTCGAGCGCTCGGCCGTGGTCGACGCCTTCGGCTACGACTCCGCCGACCTCACCTCGGATATGGCCCAGGACCTGGCAGCCACTGTCCAGCTCATCGACCAACACGGTGCCCCGGAGTTGCCGATCGTGGTCACCGGGCACACCGACGCCGCGGGAGATCCCGACTACAACACCGGCCTGTCCGAGCGGCGCGCCGATGCGGTTGAGCAGGAGTTGCGTACGCACCTGGGTGAGGATGCCGACATCGAGGTCCACGGCGAGGGGGATCGCGCGCTCCTGGAAGGTGCCACTGATGCCGAACAGCGGCGGGTGGAGATCTCCTACAGCGTGGTGGTGACCCCGCCCCCACCCGAGGAGCCCGGAGAGGATGCCCCAGGCCACGGTGAGCAGGACGCAGAAGAGCAACAAGCCCCGGCGGTGGGCTTGTCGTTGCCCGGCGGTCTGATCCTGGCGATGACGGCCGGTGCGGCCGGAGTGGTGGCAGGCATGGCGGCCGAACGCCGCACAGGCCGACCCACAGCCACCGGGGAAGACGACGCGGACGAGGACCGGCACGAGCCTGAGGCAGTCGCGATGGCTGCGTCTGCAAACCCGCCGCGCACCGACACCGAGGAGGCACCTGGACCCGAGTTGGCGCTGATCGACCTGGCTCGCGTTCCCGGCGTGGGGATCACCGGCCTCGGCGCGAACGGCGGAGCCCGCACCCTGGTGGCCCGCTCCTTGGATGCAGCAGAGTCGGAGCTGAACGTTGTGGTGGCCGAGGGCGACCTGCGTGCCCTGCTCGATCAGGGTCAGCGTCTGCCGCAGCTGAGCGAGGACGCGCCGGTCGTGGTGACCGAGACCGTGGACGATGCCCTCACCCTGCTCCAGCTCCAGGTCCTGGCCCACCACCGGGCAGCCGACGAACACGACGACGATGAACCTCAGGAGGCTCGTGCGCCCGGGCCGCAGTTCGTATTGCTCGCCCAAGCCGAGGCCGCCGTGGCCGCAGAAGTGACCTCTCTACTCGCCCACACAGAAGGCGCCCCGCTCAGCGCGGTCCTGCTGGGCCCCTGGCCCACCCCGGACGGGCCCACCCTGACCCTGAACGAACACGGTGCCATCACCGCCGCTGAGGCTCCACTGGCCGAGATCACAGGCCACGCCTGGCCCGGAACCGCCCCTGGCCCACTGCACCGGAAGCTGATGCGCCACCACGACGCACCCACACCGGCTGCGCCTGCTCACGCCGAGCCCGACCAGTCCAGGCATACTAAAGAGTCAGCCGAACCCGTCCAGTCCACGGATTTCCAGGAGTCAGCCGAGCCACAGCACGAGCACGCCCCAGAACCCGGCCAGGCCAGTACCGATCCACCCGCCGAGGAGGAGGAAGCTCCACCGCCTCCCGGGGCGGTGCAGGTAACGGTGTTGGGCAGCATCACCCTGGCCGTGCACGGACACCAGGTGCGCCCCCACCGCCAGACTGCCTTCGAGGTGCTGGCCTACCTGGCCGCCCACCCCGCCGGGGTCCGGCTGGAAGCGGCCGCAGAGGACATGTGGCCCGAGCAAGCCTCCCACCGTGGGATCAGGCGCTTCCACGACGCCTGCACCGCACTGCGCTCGGCCTGCCGCCCCGCCCTGGGCGAGGCCGCCACCGGGCTCATCACCCACGGGGGCGAGATGTATCGCCTCAACCCGGCCCTGGTGGCCTGCGACCTGTGGCGCCTAGACGACCTGCTGGACCAGGCCGCCCAGGCCGACGACGGCCCGGTGCTGGCCACCAGCGCTGCCTCCCTGCTCGATGCTGGCTTTGCCGCCCAGGCCGACTACCGGTGGGCCGAAGCCATACGGGTGAGCATAAGGAATAGAATAGTCGAAGCGCTCACCGACTATTCTGCTGATGTCGGTGTTCGGCAGGCCATCTCCATGCTCCGCCGTGCCCTGAACATCGACCCCACGGCCGACCGAGCAGCTCGAGCGCTGGCGCAAAGGTATGAGGAAAAAGGCGACACAAAATCCGCCCAGCGTGTCCTGAAAGACCGCGCCGCCGTCCTCGAAAGCGCCGAATAAACTAGAACATCATCGGTCGGACCACCCGAATTCCGGTGGGGCTGCGTATGACCAAAAACGGTCAGCCGCCCGCCCGCTAACCGGACCACCAGCACCCCCGCCCCTTTGAAGGGCGGGGTTTTGCGTGCGCAAAACCCCAGGTGAGCGCATGCGCAGGGGGTGTCGATGGCCCTCCCGACAGATGCCGCAGGCACACCTGCAAACTCTCTGAGGGCGGCATTTCGGCTGAACATTTGAGCTATCGACACTCTTCTTAGTTTCGATTATTCGACTCGTGCTACTAGTAATAGTAAATACATGAATGCATTGTTCATGGGGTCTGCATCGGCCTTTCTGGTGTTTGTTCCGGTGTTTGTATTGAACGGTCGGCGATAGTCAAATCTGATTCGAAAAACCCCCGGGGAAAAAGTGTTTCGGGTCGCATTGTGGGTATATATCAATCAACCAAGCAAACGACCCTGATCGTCACCTTTTGGAGAGTCTTATGTCTACCTGGTATGGCCTGTGGCATAGCGGAAACGGATACGGGCTTACTGACCCAGAGTCCGACATGGAACAGTTCAGTTCCCTGCAGGCAGCAAAGGATGCGCTGGCCGCGCGATACCACCTTGGGTATTCGTTCCGGCAACGGTTCCAGTTCGTGAATCGGGAACCGGAAAGCGTACTCACACCGGTGGTGGGATCGGATTCCTGCCTGCACCTGTTCGCCAGCCCCGACAGTGATCCCGCGTTGCCGGACCGACACGTGTATTTCGGCCCCCGGGGCGGTGTGCGAGTCGAGCGCTTGTAACGCCCGTGTGCTGTTCGCCGCATTCATGCGGCGAACAGCACCCCGAACCACCACACACCTAAGGGAGGCACCATGCGTCTTATCCCCTGCACCCATTGGGACCCGTGCGAAATCGGCCACGTGTACCACTCACACCCACCCGGACGTCACTACGGCTGCCCCGGGTGTGAATCCCGGTGCCACTGCAATCCCGGTGAAACCGCATGCATCTTCATCGATTGCCAGTACGGCGCTTTCGGTGGCGGAAACGTTCTCTAAGCCCAACCCCCAGCAGGGGGAGGTTTCCCGCAGGGTCGCCACCGTGGCGACCAGGCACAGCAAACCATCACCTATCACAGACGTGAGGGGGATCTCATGTACACCCGGACGCAACTCCAGCGCGGATTCATCGCACACGATCACACCCGTGAGGGTGTGCCCACCACGGTCCGTATCTTCTACCTGCACGATGCTGGCGGAAGTGTCTACACCGAATACATCGACGGGACCTATCACTACTCGGACGCGTACGGGGAACACGAACCGGACGAAACCCTCACTGCAGTTCAGGACGTGTGCTATCGCGAAATGATGAAAACCATCGCGATAGCCACCAACCAATTCGGCTACCAGCCCTACGACTAAAGAACCCGTGTGGGGTGCTCCGGATGGAGCACCCCACCCACGGATCGGCGCACCGCGTTGACACCTAGAACCGACGGATCAAAGCGCCTCACCAGTGTCGGAATGTGGATCCATCAGATGGGAAAAATCATGCTGCTTGCCAAGGCTCGCATCGGCCCAACCCTCGTGACCTTCCGAAGAAACACGGAAGGTGAATACACCGTGGTCGCCGTTACCGGGAACCGATTCGGGTTCTCCCGTTTCGCTCCCGACGATGAAGCGACAGCCCGTGAATGCTACGCCAACACGGTCCGGTCTGTGTGTAAGGAAACGGCAGGCTACTAGCGCGTTTGGTGGCGCTCCACATGTGGAGCGCACGCCATGCCCGCTAGGGAGAACCGGAGATGCGTTCTGTAACTCATCTCCCCGTTCGTCGAATGCCGGTATGTCGATTGGAGCCACTGTGGCGCCTAGAAAGAAGACACGGAAGCGACCGCGACTGACCCCAGAGCAGCGACAGGAACGGCTCAGCGCCGCCCACAACACCCTCATGGAACAGGTGGAAACCCTCACCACGGCTGAAGGGTGGCACGCGATGCTGAACGCGTCTGCGTGGCTACGTCGGTACTCACTCAACAACCTTCTGATGATCATGCATCAGTGCGAGCATGCCACCGACGTTCGACGCAAAAGCGACTGGAACGCGCTCGGCAGGAAGATCAAGACCGGACACCCAGGGCTGCGCATCTACGCGCCACAGAAGTTCCGGGTACGCGATGAGGACAACGAACCTGTCCAAGACAGGGACGGGAACCCGCGCTACCGGCTGGGCGGCTTCAAGGTCGTCTACGTGTGGGACGTCTCCCAGACCGAGGGTGAACCGCTCCCCGACACCGAACAGGCCACCCCGCGCCTGTTGAACGGCGCCGCACCGGCGCACCTGTGGGAAGCAACCGCCGACCAGATCACCCAGCGCGGCTACACGATCGAACGGGGCGAGACCGCGCCCGCCAACGGGTGGGTGCACTGGGATACCCGCACGGTGCGTATCAGCGACACCGTCGAGGACGCCCAAGCCGTCAAAACCCTGGTCCACGAGTTGGCGCACATCGTGTGCGAGCACGAGACGCGCGCCATCCCTCGCGCGATGCGGGAAGTGGAAGCCGAATCGGTGGCGTGCCTGGTCACCAACCTGGTGGGGCTGGACAGCCTGCCCTACTCGGTGCCCTACGTGGCCGGATGGGCCCAAGACGCCACAACCGCACGCGCAAGCGCGGAACAGGTCATGGCGGCAGCGGATGCGATCACCACCGCTGTGGTGGCCGCTGTGCCTGAGACCGAGGCTGTTTCCGCCTAGGTGCGCGCCGCTGGTGGGCCACAGCCGCACCGTGGCTGTGGCCGGCCACCGGGGCGCCACCCCCGGAAGTCTGCCCACCCACGACCCGAAAAGGGGAGACCATCATGACCACGACCGCCTTCAACCCCGCTGATGACCTGTTGGTCGGTGGTGTGTTCACCACCGACTACGCCACCCTGTCCGCCGCACTGGACACCGTGGGTGCCGCGATCGCCACGCGCCCCACCGTGCCTGTGCTCGGCGGGGTGCTGTTGGAAAGCAATGGCCCCCACCTGCAGGTGTCAGGGTTCAACTACGCCACGACCATCACGGTGACCCTGGCCGATGCGGTACAGGCACCGGGCCGGATGCTGCTTCCGCACCAAGAACTGTCCCAACTCCTCAAAGCGCTCACCCAGGGGCACACCAAGCGCACCGCCGACCCGTTGCCGGTGACGGTGCAAGCGCCCGAAGCCTCGTGCGCCACGGTGACCCTGGCACAGAGCACGATGCCGATCCCGCTGCTGCCGGTGGAGGACTACCCGACCCTGCCCACGCTGCCTGAGGTGTTCGCCTGCGTGGACGGTGCCTCGTTCACCGATCAAGTCAAGCGGGTCCTTTCGGCGATCGGGCGCGATGACACCCTGCCCGGGCTGACCGGGGTGCGGATCGAGCCCACCACCACCGGTGATGGGCTCCACGTGGCGGGAAGTGACCGTTACCGGCTCGCGGTAGGGCACGCACCCGGCAGCATCGGCGACGACATCGCTCCGGCCGCTGGTGTGCTGGTCAAGGGCTCGACCTTGGGCAAGATCCTGCCGCGCCTGGGTCCTGAGGTGAGCATCGGCTACGGGCCCACCGCCTTTCACGAAGTGGTGTCCCTGGTCAGCGGGCCGGTGTCGGTCATCATGAGCCTGCACAACGACAACGAGTTCATCGACTACCGCACCGATTACAGCAGCTACCTGCCCACCAGTGCGGCGACCACGGTCGTGGTCAACCGTGAGCAGTTGCTCACCCACACCCAGCAGGCCGCCAAAGTGATGGCCGCCAAGGAAGAAAACAGCCCTCTGGTACTCAGGGTCGCCTCAGATGCGGTCAGCGTAGCGCCCACCATCAAGGAAGGGTCTGAGTACCTGCGCACGCCGCAGATACCCGCCACCACCGAGGGAAAGGCCGATGTGGCGGTGGGACTGAACCCCAGGTCTATGACTGAGGCGCTGCGCACCTTCTCTGACCCCACCATCAGCCTGCACATCCAGAGCCCCACCAAGCCCGTGTTGCTGACTCAGACCCCCGACGGTCTCACCGACACCCGGGCCTACCGGCATCTGCTCATGTCCGTGCGCTGACCGGCCCTGACCGGCTGTTGTGTCGCCGCGCCACGCGCGCCCCCACCACCCCACCAGGCAACCCCACCCCTGTTTTGGAGGTGCCCCGTGGCCGTTGTGAGCGTGCAGGTCTTCGCCCTCACCGACGAGGACACCGCACTGACCGCAGACGACCAGTTCACCGTCTCCACCCACTTCACACGCGCCTTGACCACCCTCACCACCACCGACGCCAACGCGACAGAAGTAGTGGTCATCAGCCACGACGTCCACCCCTACGAGACCGGCGCCGTGATCTACCTACTCGGCATGGCCGAGGACCCCGAAACCGTCACCGACGTCGTCGCCGCACACCTGGACTCAGCCATGACCGGTGCCCCCGACCTGTTCCAGGGATGGCACCTGATGGCCGGAGACAGCGCCGTGTGGTGCGCCGACAACTAACCCCCTAGGCACAGCCCACACCCACCAGGAAAGGAACACCCGTGAACACCGACAACCCCCTGCGCTTGGCTTCACCCAACGACCTCGTCACGACCCTGCCCTACCTGCTGGGAGGCGAGCCGCCCGGATCCGGGCTGGTGATCCTCGCCATGCGTGGACGAGCGGTGCACTGCATCGCGCGCCGCGAGTTGGACCCCACCGGAACCGACGTCTTTATCTCTTCGGCCGAACCTCTCGCACGGTGGGCCGTGTCCGAGGACTGCGATGGCCTGATCATCGTCGGCTACGGCAGCGGCGATACCGTCACCGCGCCCATCGACGCGATCAGAGCAGCCGCCACCGCCCACGAGGTGAGGGTTCTGGAGGCTCTGCGGGTACATCAGGGGCGCTACTGGTCCTACGTGTGCGATACCCCGGGCTGCTGCCCGCCTGAGGGCACCAAGCTCGATAGCGCACGTGCCACGGCACCGGCTGAGGCCGTCCTACGAGGGCTGGCCCCCCACGCGCCTCAGACCTGTTCACCGGCGCAACGGGCCGCCACGAGCCGCCAACGGTTGGAGCCGGACCCATCAGTGCCACCGCAGACCGTAGTGGAGGCCACGCGCGCGGCCGAGTCCGAGGCCGAACGCCTGGACGACTGCGGGATGGCGCTGGTACGCGAAGCCATCGAGGCCGAACGCACCGGCACCGGCCCGCACGATGTCGGCGCGTTGATCCGCCTGGCTGTGGTTCTGCGCGATCTCCAGGTGCGCGACACCGCGTGGCTAGCCATGACAGTGGAAACCGCGCGCACTGACCTGGAGCTGTGGGCCCGCATCACCCGGGCGGCCCAACCGAGTGATCGCGCCGCTCCCGCCGCCCTGACCGCTGTGGCTGCCTGGTTGGGTCGCGACCTTCCCATGGCCCGAGTGGCCTTGGACGTGGCTTTGGCCGCCGATCCGAACTACAACATGGCCCGCCTGGTCACGATGGCCCTGGACGCAGGACTGCCCGCACACAAATGGACGGAGTCTGTCCGCAACCGTGGCGAAGAGGACACCGGATCCCCGGGATGAGCACCCCTTTGGCCGACGGTGCCCCACACGAGTGGGCCGCCCCCATCGCAGCTGGGGGCGGCCCACCCCAAGCAAACCACATCCGCATGGGGACCGCCCCCACACGGGCGGCCCTTGCCAACGCAGGCGCCGCACACCTCGACTACGGCCATGACCGGTGCCCCCGACCTGTTCGAGGGATAGCACCCGATGGCAGGAGAGAGCGCCGTGTGGTGCGCCGACCACGAACCCCGGGCCCGTGTACGGGCCCACATCCGCACACAACGAAGGGAAGCCCACATGATCACCCTGCCCCACACCGGACTGCAGGTGCCCCACACCCGTATCCGTGTCACCAGCCTCAAAGAGGTGGACGTAGGAACCGGCATCGCCTGGTCGGCGGTGCTGCGCCAGGGTCGCACCAGGCTCGGCACCATCGACAACCAGGGCACCGGGGGCATGACGCTGTTCCGTGCCGACTCAGCCGCAGCACGGGCCACCCTGGCCGAATTCGTGGCCCAGTGCCGCACCAGCGCCGGTGCGCCGGTGGATCAGGAACGCGTCCTGGACGAGCTCACCGGTGAGTACGAGTGGTCCCGCGACGTGGCCCGCGATGAAAAGAAGCACCGCTACAGGATCCGCTTCTTCGACGACATCGGCATCCCCGCCGACACCGCCTTCACCCTGCCGGTGGCCTACCCCGACTACGCGCAGGCCCTCACCTTCGCACACACCATCACCGACATGCCCTCCAACACCGTGTGCGCCCAACTGTGGGCGGGCCCAGAGCGGGGCTGGGTGGACTTCTACCGCGCCCCCGCAACCAACGCCGACTAGCACCACGCGCGCGGGGCTGACCTGTAGGAGCAGGTCAGCCCCCTACCGCACCACCCACCCACAACCCCCATAAAGATTGTTCAGTGAGGAGTGACAGCAATGTCCACCCTACCCAGCACGCCCACCGCGGGCGCCTCGGTTGAGCCCGACACGGGCCACGTCATGATGTGGGCCCGCCCCGCGGGCGCCCTGGCCCACCTGATCCCGCTCACCCCCACCACCGCCCGTCAGTTGGCCGACCAGCTCACCACAGCGGCCGATCTGGCCGACCAGATCGCCGGAGAGGGGGAGCGGGCATGAGCACGCGCGGAGCCATCGCCTGCCCCACCCCCGGTGGTGGGTGGATTGGCCGCTACCACCACTTCGACGCCTACCCCACCGGACTCGGCCATGAGCTGTTCCGCCTCTACCACGACACCTTCAACGGCGACCACGAGCTGATGGCCCAGACGCTCATCGATGAGCACCCGGCCGGATGGTCCACCCTCATCGCGCCCACCACCGTGGACGGTGACCGTCCCTTCACCACCGAACACTTCGCCTACGCGGGGTTCCAGTCCCATCAGGACCCCCTGCACGGCCAGTTCCCGCAGTGCTACTGCCACGGGCAGCGCTGCGAAACCGCCGATGCGCTCATCTGCCGTTGCCACCTCGGCGAGACGTCAGGGTGCGCCCCGCTGTTCATCGAATGGGCCTACGTCATCACGTCCTCAGGGCTGGGTGTGCTCACCTCCCACCACCCCCACGCCGGCTCCGACGCCGACGACCGTCACCGCCCGGTGGCGTTCGTGGGCTGGTCCGACAACCCCAACTGGCAGGTGCTCGAACACCGCCCGTTCGACCCCCACCTCTCGGACCTGACCGCCTGACCCCTGCTCTCACCGCACACGCGACGGGGTGGTCCACGTGGCCACCCCGCCCGGGAGGCTGCCCATGCCATCACCCCACCCCCGCCCGCACGGGCGCGCGCACGCTATCGCTGAGGCTGTAGACCAGGCCCGGCACCGCACCCACGGCACCGGCCACCCCGACATTGCTCTCTCGACCGTGGCGGCGCTGGCCCTGCTGGCCCCCACCCCGGCCGAACGCGCCCCAGCAGTTCAAACCGTCACCGGATGGAACACCGACCAGGTGGGCCACTTCGTGCGCAGGCAATGGGTGCACCTGCTGCGCACACGCCCCGACCTGGCCAACCCCCTGGCCCCCTTCACGCTGGCCTGGCTCGGCCGTGCCCCGATGCCCGAACAGGCCCAGCACGCCGCAGGCGAGGTCGCCCGCGCGGCCGTGCGCACAGGACTGTTCGAGCTGACCGGTCACACCGAGACGCGCCGCTGTGTGGATCTGCTCGGGGTGGTGCTGACCGTGCTCAAGAGCCGCACCGCCGCCACCGCAACGGGCTCCTTCTACACCCCTACCGGCGTGGCCGATCTCAAAGCGGCCCTGTCCCTGCCCTGTGATGTGCGCAGCGTGCATGAGCCCAGCCTCGGAACGGGCGGGCTGTGGCGCGCGATGGCCCAGCTCATGCGCGAGCGGGGTCAGGATCCGGCGCGCGTGGAGTGGGTGGGCATCGACATCGACCCGTTGGCCATCGCCAGCGCGGCCGTCAACGCCGTGCTCTGGGACCTGGGACCTCGTGTGGTGCTCGGCGTCGGCGACATCCTCACCAGCGATGCCCTCCGCACTGCGTACGCACAGCGCGCCGAAACCACAGATCTGGCCCGCACTGCGGACCAGATGCAGACCAGTGGCCGCATGCTCACTGCCCTGCACACCCGCACCGACCCCGCCACGAGAAGGAGGAAAAACCCATGACCGATAAAGCACATGGCCCCACCCCGCAACGCCCCGGCGCCTACACCCCGGACCACGTGCGCACCTGGGCGGGCAGAGCAGTAGCCCTCACCCTGGCCAGCGTTCCCGACCACGACATCCCCGAACAGACGTTGCCCACCGTCACCCTGCGCCTGAGCGAGCCCCACCCGAACCAGGTGGAGGTTGACCAGGTCCTGTCGCGCGGCCCCGAAAACCCACCGCACCAAGCGTGGCTGGAGACCGTGAACCTGACCGAGATCCTCGCCATCGCACCCACACCCCAACCACCACAGCGGCCTGGTGACACCAGTACAGACCTGGTCGAGCTGCACGGGCGCACCGTCCATCTGGTGCGCAAAGGCGACCCCCAGGCGTTCCCGGTACCAAGCCCGCACCGTCTGTACCGCCGCCATGTCCTGACCGTGCCCTACGAGGGCAGCCCCGAGGTCGACCTGCACGAGATCACCCGCACCTACACCACACCCCACGGGACCGCATCCGAGATCGCACGAGTCGACACGGTTGCCACCAGTGACATCGCGCTCCTCCTGCTGGCGCGCTGACCCTTCAGGCTCGGGGCCAACCGGCCCCGAGCCCCACCCGGCACAACCCCCTGCCAGGACAGCACCCGCAACGCCGCGCACTCCTCTCCCCACTCCCAGGTCCGCCGCGCCCCCGATGGGCGCTTGCGGGCCAGAGTCCACAGCCCTGACCTAACCGAATGGAGGAAATCGATGACCTGGCTGCCCTACACCGAACTGCACGTGCCCACCACCCGGCTACGCACCACCCACACCAGGCTGCTGGCTGATGGCAGCAGTCTGGCCACACTCCAGGACGGCGATGCCGTCCTGGGCCACCTCACCCTCGCAGCGCACACCATCGAGGTCGACGTGGGCCCTGCCCAGCACCAGCGGCTGATCGACTTCGCCGCCCAGTGCCAGACCACCTGTGGCCAGCACCCGCCACGTGAGGAGGTCCTGCGCGAGTTGGTCATGGAATACCGCTATGCGCAGGCCATCACCGAAGCCGCCCAGTCCGAGGCGCCCACGGTGGCCGTGCGCGCCTTCCACACCGACGGCACCATCACCCTGCACCGGGTAGAGGCACCCGCACCCCTGGGGCCGGGGCCCGAACTCAAGGTGGACCCCGCCCTGTTCACCACCGATGTGACCCGCGCCCAGGCCTGGATGCGGGACCTGTGGATGAGGGTCACACCCCGCACCGCCACCGACCGCGACCAGTCGAGAACACAGCTGACCCGGCTGCCCCACACCGGACTGCACATTCCCGCCAAGTTCCCCATCCGTGTGAGCGACCTGACCGAGAAAGGCGACGACCAGTGGTCGGCACAGGTCTGGGTGCACACCGGTGGCGAGCCGGTACGGCTGGGCAACATCGCCGGCCACGGCCAGAACGTGACCTTCGAGGGCGAGACAGCCCGCGCCGTCAAGGTGCTGCTGACCTATGCGCTGATGAGCCTCGAACCCGAGGGGAAAGTACTGGAATGGCAAGAACTGGCGCGTGGGCTGGCGCGCGAATACCAGATGGCCCGCGAGACCACGCGCGCCCAACAACGGGGCTATTACCTGGTGCAGCTGACCCGCACCGGGCAGCAGGGACCGAGCACCGACCTGGTGGGGATCATGGACGCCTTACCCGGGGGGACCTAGTCCGACTACGCTCACGCCCGCACCTGCGCCGCCACGTTCGCCGACGATCCACAGGTGATACGGGTGCAGCTGTGGGTGAGCGGGGCGTGGGTCGATGTCACCCCGCCCCGACAGGGCCCTTGAGAGCGAAAAGGGCCGGGGCATGGCCCCGGCCCTCCCTCGGGAGAGCGTTAACAACCAAGCAAACGTTACACCCGACGCGCTCAGTCTAACCGGTGAGAGCGGCCCAGGTCCAAGAGATGCCCCACCATGCTCGCAGTTGGTGGGGGAGGCCCGTGTCGACGGTAGGGTTCACACGCTTTCTTGCGATGGGCTCAGATCCTGGACACGCTCGGGAGGAGCGCTACACTCGCGCCCCGGTTCGTTATATTGCGAACATGTGACCGTGGGGCTGAAGGGCTGTCGGAGTGGAGCGAGAGGTCCCGTTCCTCATGCGTAAGGAGGGAAGAGCACGTCGGTCTTTCCTTCGGGGGATTGGGGTTTCTGAGTCTTGAGTTTCTTAGGCTGGTTCATCTATTCCAACTCTCACAGAGGGCCCTCAAGTCGATTCTCAGGCATAAAAAGACCCTCCCGTGGAGCCTTCTTCAGGGAGGGTCTTTTCGTTGTTCTCAGGGGGTTCTCAGGGCCTCCCGGGGGGCGTCTACGCCTTGGTCTTCAGGTCTGACTGGAGTCGGGTGAAGTCCACAGCCTTGATGTCGTCCTTGGGAAGTTCTGACTCATCCGCCAGGAGCTTGTGAGCCCACTTGGTGAACTCCGAATCTGTGAGCATTGTGGCCTTGGCCGGACCCTCAGAGGACATCGATCCCGTGGACAGGAGCTTGAGGGCCTTGCCCTGGGCGCCAGCTACGGGGGCACTCCTACCGGACTGGTACGCCTCCAGGATGCTGTTGGGAATCCGGCCGCGCTCGTTGACTGTGTAGCCGTTCTCCTTGGCCCAGGTCCTGATGCGCTGGATCTCCTCTCGGGACTGAGAAGACCGAGATGAGGTAGAGGCCTTGGCTCGGGGACGAGACTGAGACTTCTTCCTACCGGCCTCCAGGAAGGGCTTTAGGGCTTCCTTCAGAGCCTCCTGGTTGGCCTCTGACAGATCGATCTCATAGGCATTGGTGTCCAGAGCAAACTGAACCGTGCCCTGAGCCTCAGAGCCGTCTAGATCATCCACGAATGTCACGACTTGCTTACGCGCCATGTGGTGCCTCCCCATGATTGGTTCTGGGCATCTTACTACCAACAAAGACTGGGAAAACCAAAATTCGGGAGTGAGATGTGGCCTTCCTTGCTGGCGTTGTGGACAAGATCAGCCAGAGCCTTGGTGTAACTGTCCCCCTTGCCCTCTGCACGAACGGCTTGAGAGCTCATACCCTTTGGTGAGTCTGCGGGGGCAGATCAGTGTGCGGGCGATACCGACGAAAGCCAGGAAGTGTGGCGTGCGTTCATGGCGGCGGTGCAACCGACGGCATCCGGCCACCAGGCCATAGGGCGCTCGACCTGCCACCGATAGCGGCCCCATCGTGGTGAGGAGCCCACTTGCTTGCGGGGCGGGCGGTGGACGATGCCGCGTTCTTGGAGCCATCGGCGCGGGTGTTCGTAGTCGTATCCCTTGTCGCCGTGGAGCTTGGCCGGTTTGCGCCGCCGCCGACCACGGTGAGAACGCAGCAGGCCTGCTCGCTGTAGAGAGTTCTGGGGGTAATGACGCTCAAGTGCAACTCCGAGTGCGCGAGGCCACTGAGCGCCTGACTCTGGATGAGCTTGACGAGCACATCGACCTGCTCCGCAGACGTTCGGATGCGCCTGCCTTAGCTTTGCCGCTTATGTCGAACGATCCTGAACAGGGCCCGCACCCCCAGGAGTAGGGCGCACCCAGAGATGACCAGCCCGGCCAACCACAGCGCTGTGGCCACCGTGATGGGAACCTCTGTCAGGAGCCACATGCTCGCCAGCATGCTCAGGTAAACGACGGGAATGCCGAGGAGGTCATAGGCGTCGATCAGGGGGTTGGGCGGAATTAAGGTCTTCTTCGGTGCTGTCACGGTGTACTCCGAAGATCACGTATCGGTTCTCGCTCTACGCATCGTGCGGCGCGCCGCTGCACGGCGTCGTTCGCGGCACCTTAGCGCTTGGGCGGTGGCCTTTTGCCTGACCGAGGCGTCAGAGTTGGGGGCGCATGGCCCCGGCGAACGCGTTAGCGTAGTACGGCATTTCGATGGGGTCGATCCGTACGTTATTGCCGGTCGAGGGGGCGTTGACCATCTCCCCGTCACCGATGTACATGGTGACGTGGCCCGGCTGAGGGTCGGGACCCACGTTGAAGAACAGCAGGTCTCCGGGTTGTAGTTCTTCCCGGTCGACGCGGGTGCCGTGGGTGAACTGGTCGGTGGTCACGCGAGGAATCGACACTCCGGCCGCTTCCCATGCCTTCATGGTCAAACCGGAGCAGTCGAAGGCGTCGGGGCCGGTCGCGCCCCACGCGTACGGTGTGCCCACCTGCTCCACAGCCCATTCCGCGGCGGCGATACCGGCCGCGCTGCCCGGACCGGCCACGCCGGAACCGGTCGGCGGGTGCTCGGTGTCGTAGTGCTCGATTTCGGCCATGACCTGGTCCACGTACCAATCCGCGGGATTGTACCGGAACAACGCCTCCTCGAGGTCGGTCTGGTCGTTGAAGTCGACCGAGGCACCCTGAGCGCTTTGGCACAGCTCGACCGCGGTGCTGGCGACGCTGTCGTAGACGTTGTGCGGGTCTGCCTCGCCACCGTCGCGAGCGTTGACTCCGTAGGCGTCCCAGTTCGCGGGTAGGTGCTGGGTCACACCCACCGCGCGGTCGTACTCGGTGTCGCCGTCCCAGTGTCCGCCGTCGGTGTCGTAGTGGGGTGTGAGGTTGCCGCCGACGCCGGAGCCGTCCAGGCGGGGGCCGACGAAGGGTGGGTCGGTGTTGCCCTGTGCGTCGATGGTGACGGTGGCGCCGTGGTCGGACTCCACTGATCCGATCCCGGCCAGGATCTGCCAGCGCAGGCCGGTGCAGTGAGAGTACTCGGGCTCGTTGAGGATCTGCGGGCCCTGGGTGTAGGCGTCCAGCAGGACCGGGTCGATGCCTTCCACCTCCTCGGGGGTGGTGCCGGGGTGGGCCTGGTCGGTGAGCGCGGTGGTCAGGGACGCGGCCAGCCCTACCACGAGCAGGCCCAGGATCAGGCCGCATCCGCAGCCGAGCGGACTAGCCACCCCCCACCTCCCAGGTGGGCAGCGGCGGCTGCAGCACGGGTGTGGTCAGCAGCTGCGATAGCCGCAGCCGTTCACCGGTGGGGTCGTCCAGGCGGGCCCACACCGCCCCGGCCGGATGGGATCCGTGCACGGCGGTGGCGGCGGGCACACTCGGTTGCGGGAGGCGGGCGCGCAGGTTGTGCTCGCGTTGGGTGGAGGGCAGGTGGAACAGCACTACCGCTTGGCGGTGGGAGGTGATGCGGCGCAGTTCGGTGTAGGCGTCCAGCTTGGCGGCCAGGCGGCGCAGGGTTTCGGTGCCGCGGTCGTGTTCCAGGTAGAAGCGCACGTGCTGGTGGCCTTCGCTCCAGTGTCCGGCGGCGTCGGGTCGGACGATGTCGCCCCACTCGGCCGCGCATTGGGCGGCGGTCCACCACCGCAGGTGCGTGTTGTGTTCGCGGGTGTGTGAGGCCAGGTCTACGAAGAAGGCGTTGACCCCCACGGTGTGGTTCAGGCTCGCCCGGTAGGCCAGGGTGAGGGCACGGTCGCGGCGGTAGCCGAACTCGACCAGGGTTTGCCCGGCTTCTCCGGCCAGGATCTGGGCGCCGGGGGTATCGAGGATGTAGTGCCAGGGGGCCGAGCCCAGCGCTGCGTAGGGTCGGAACCGGTCCAGGGCTCGGATGCGGTACAGCACGCTGAGGCGCTCTTTGGCCATGGAGTAGGAGCTGAACAGCAGCCGGGCGATCTGGTGGGTGGTCAGGGTGCGGTGCTCCCACACCAGGCGCATGATCTGGCGGTCGCGTGGGGTGAGTCGGTGGATGAGGGTGTGCAGCACTTGGGGTGAGGTGCGTTGGCGGGTGGGGGCGCGGTGGTCGGGCCGGGTGGGGTGGTGGGTGCGCAACACAGGGGTACTTCTCCTTGGCACGTGGGCTTTAGTTGGGCGGGGAGTGGCGTCGGGCGGCTTTGCGCACCGCGGTGGCCCGCCCTTTGACCGGCGGGGGCAGGGGTCGGGTGCGCAGCGTGAAGCTGGGGGACAGGGCCCCGTTCAGCACCAGGCGGGCCGAGGCTTGGAAGGCCGCCAGGTGGGACAGGTCGTGTTCGCCGAGGTTGGGGCGCACGTGCCGGGCGAGCTGGCGGGCATCTTCAGGGGAGACGTCGAAGTAGATCTTGGATCGGGCGTTGGCGGAGGCGGCTTCGCGCAGGTCCCGGGGCAGCTGGGACAGGTCCTGGTGGGCCAGCACCAGGCCGGCCCGGTAGGCACGCGCCTCGGCCAACATGTCGTCCAGCCCATAGGGCAGGGTGAGAAAGTTCTGGGCTTCGTCCAGGTAGATCGCCAGATCGGACCGGTCGGCCTCACGTTGGCGGGCTCGGGCCAGCACCGCGTTCCATACCTGGGACAACAGCAGCGATCCCAGCAGCGAGGAGGTGTCCTGGCCCAGAACCCCTTTGGGCAGGCGAGCGATCACCACACCACCCGCGTCCACGTGCGTGCGCAGGTCCAGCCCTTGGGTGGTGG
>NZ_BAAGZJ010000029.1:0-85587 GCF_054778635.1 Nocardiopsis nanhaiensis | reverse complement strand
CTCCCGGCCCAGCCGGTGAATGTCGGAGGTCGACATCGACGGCTCCCTGGCCTTGGAAGCCAAAATCCCAGCCTCCATCATCCGCCGGAAGAGGCCAGCATCCGGGTAGCGGCCGGTGTTGCGCGCCTTGACCGCCTTATCGGCGGCCTTGCACACCGCCACCGCTTCACCGATGGACAGCAACCCGGAGTCCAGGCCTTCGCGGGTGGCGGGAAGCTCCTGGGCGAACAACCGGCGGGCCAGCTGGGCGCGCCCGTTGGCCTCAACGGGGGCCATCCCCACCGAGTGGATCAGCCAGTTCTGCACCGACCTCTGCCCACCGGCCTCCAGCAGGGTCCCGGCCGCCTCCAGCTGCGCCAGCCGCAGCAGTATCGAAAGCTGGGCCTGTTCCATGTCCTCGAACACCTGCGAGATCACGTCCAGGACCTCACCAACTGCTCCGGTCGGGGGTACCTCCGCCATTTCCGAAGCGATCTTTCCCCGGGCAGCACCCATGGCGGAAACGGCGGGGGTGTTTCCCGCCGCATTCCCGCACTGCCCGAAAGAAGAAGTCATACCCTAAGGATATCAAGAAAGGCCCAGAAAGGACCTATCCCGGAGGTGATAACACCCTTACCCGACCACACTGACCCACATTTCCCTCCTCTGGGAAGAAGCCACCGGGAAAGGAGCGCCCAGCCTTGTGTGCATTATTAGAAAAAGCGGACAAATGTGTTCCAGTATGGGAATGATCTTGCTCCTGTCGCCATTCTCGACGGCCGAGGGTGGAGACAGGAGCAAGATCATCGGGGTTTTCGCCGCGAGCATTGACCGGCCGCGACACCCGCAACCGGTCGGCTCCGGCGCAGTGGCCGACCCGGCCGAAGGCCGCGCTGTTCGGGGTTCGCAGGGGTGATTGACCGGCCGCGACACCGCCAGGCGTCAACGCTCCGGTGGAGTGGCAGGGATCGACCGCCAGGCCGACGCAGTTATCGGGCGGAGCCCGAGTTTTTCCCGCTCGGACCTCGACCACCCGTCCCCCTTTCCCAATAGCCGCCAACCCGCCGTCGTAGCGGAGCGGGTCAAGGTGGAGCGCCGTTGACGCGCGAAGCGCTCGATGGCGACGACCTTGACGCGCGCAGCTGAGACGGCCACAATCACGCGGCGGGAAAAGAGGGATCCTGCACCAGGATAGGAGGCCACGCCAAAGGTGACCTTTCGGATAGACCCGGGTGGTGTCAATTCGTTGAGGCCGACCGCTCGTGCGGGATCACCAGCGGGGTACCGGTTCGGGGATCAGGGACCACGTCGCAGGCCAGGCCGAACACCTCCCATACGCGGTCGGCGGTCACCACCTGCTCGGGGGTGCCGTCGGCGACCACCGCTCCCCCGTCCAACATCACCAGGCGGGTGGCGAACCGGGCCGCCTGGGCGAGATCGTGCAGGACCGCGACGACGGTGCGGCCGCGCCGGTGCAGGTCGGCGAACAGCTCCAGCAGGTCGTACTGGTGCGCGATGTCCAGGTAGGTGGTGGGCTCGTCCAGGAGCAGGGTCGCACTGTCCTGGGCAAGGACCATCGCCACCCAGGCGCGCTGGCGCTGTCCACCGGAGAGGGCGCCCACCTGGGCGTCGGCGAGGTCGGCCAGCCCGGTGAGTTCCAGGGCGCGGGCGATGGCCGTCTCGTCCTCCGGACTCCACTGCCGCAGCAGGGTGTGGTGCGGGAAGCGGCCCCGCGCGGCCAGTGCCCGGACCGTGATGCCATCGGGCGCGAGAGGGCTCTGCGGCAGTAGCGCGAGCTGGCGGGCGACCGCCTTGGGCCGCTGGGAGCGCACGTCGCGCCCGTGCAGGCGCACTGTGCCCGCCTGAGGTCGGTTCACGCGGCCCAGGGCCTTCAGAAGCGTGGACTTTCCGCATCCGTTGGGGCCGACGATGACGGTGAACTCGCCTTCGGCGACGGTCAGGTCCAGGTCGCGCACGACCGGGTCTCCCCCGTACCCGAGGGTGAGGCTCTCCGCGGTCAGGACCGGTGCGGTCTCTCGGCAACTCACAACTTGCCCTTTCGCCATTCACGGATGAGGAGGTGGCCCAGGTAGACGCCGCCGATCGCCATGGTGAAGACGCCGACGGGCAGGCCTTCGCCGACCGGTGCCTGCTGGACGGCGAGGTCGGCGAGGACCAGGAGCAGCGCTCCGGTCAGGCCGGACAGCACCAGGTTCGGCCCGGGCGCGGAGCTCAGGCGCCGGGCGATCTGGGGCGCGGTGAGCGAGAGGAAGGCGATGGGCCCGGCCACCCCCACCGCGGCGGCGGACAGGACCACGGAGAGCACCACCGCGGCGGTGCGGCTTGCCCAGGCGCGGGCGCCGAGCGAGTCGGCCAGTTCGTCGCCCATCTCGTTGACGGAGATCGGCCCGGCCAGTGCGAGGACAAGGGGTAGTGCCAGGAGGAGCGTGCCCCAGATGGTGGCGGCGTGCTCCCAGGAGCGGGCGCCCAGGCTGCCGTTGATGTAGGACGCGAGGACGCTGGCCTCGTCGCGCGCCATAACCGAGACGACGAAGTGGGTGAAGGCCTGGGCCATGGCGGCCACGCCGATCCCCGCGACGATGAGCCGACCGGGGTTGCGCAGCCCGGTGCCGGTCACCGTAGCCACGACCACGATGGCCAGGACGGCCCCGGCCAGCGCGCCCAGCGGAACGGGGACGGCACCGGGGAGCATGAGCGCGGCGAAGGCCGCACCGGCGCCGGCTCCCGCACTGATCCCGATGACGTCGGGGCTCCCCAAGGGGTTGCGGGTCACCGACTGGAAGAGCGCGCCGGCCAGGCCCAGGGCGAGCCCGGTGCCCGCGGCCACGACCAGCCGGGGGCCGCGCAGCCGTTCGAGCGCGAAGAGGTGGGTGGCCTCCCCCTGCCCGGAGAGGAGAGTGGGAAGCTGGGTGACCGGAACGCCGAGGCGGCCCAGGCTCAGAGTGGCGGAGGCCGCGGCGAGCAGGGCCGCCAGGAGAAGCACGGCCACCACGACTGAGCGCGGGTGGACGGGCAGGGCGAGGATGCGGCCCACCCGCAGGACGGGCCCGGTGGGGCGTGGTCCGATCTGGTGGTTCACGAGCTCCCCCGCATCTTCCGGACCACGTACAGGAGGACGGGAGCTCCGACGAAGGCCGTGACCACACCGACCATGAGCTCCGCGGGGCGCACCAGGGTGCGGCCCAGGACGTCGGCGAGCAGCAGCAGGGTGGGGCCGACCAGGAGGGCGAAGGGCACTTGGAGCCGGAAGTCCACGCCGACCAAGCCTCGGACCACATGGGGAACGGCCAGGCCCACGAAGGCGATGGGTCCGGCGGCAGCGGTGGCCCCCGCCGCGAGCATGGTGCCCGCCAGCAGACCGCCCGAACGCGTCCAGAACACGCTGGCCCCCGTGGCCACGGCGGTCTCCTCGCCCAGGGCCAGGGCGTTGAGGCCGCCCATGACCAGCAGGGCCATGAGCAGGCCGAGGCCGACCACCGGCAGGACCGAGAGGATGACGTCGTACCCGCGTCCGGCCAGCGAACCCACCACCCAGTGGCGGTAGCTGTCGAAGGCGTCGGGCATGCTCAGCGCGACCGCCTGCACGTAGGCGTGGAGTACCGCGGAGACCACGGCCCCGGCCAGGACCAGGCGGACCATGCTGCCGTCGCCGCCGCGCGAGCCCACCGTGTAGGCGGCCAGTCCCGCGAGGAGTGCGCCGGGCAGCGCCCACCAGACACTGGCCGCGACGGAGGTGGGGCCGAGCACGGCGGTAACGGTGACCACCGCTGCGGCCGCCCCCGAGTTGACACCGAGCAGGCCGGGGTCGGCCAGCGGGTTGCGGGTGACGCCCTGCATGAGGGTTCCGGCCAGGGCCAGCGCGGCCCCGGCCACGATACCGAGGAGAGTGCGGGGGTAGCGGCTCTCGACCACCGTGGTGGTGAAGGAGTCAGCTTTGCCGGAGAGCACCTGCCACACCTCGACCGGCGAGGTGGGTCGGGCGCCCGCGACCAGGCTGAGGAGGACTGCCCCGGCCAGAGCCGCCGCGCCGGCGCCCAGTATGAGGGCTGTGCGGGCGGGCCCGGCCCGGTGCGGTGCCGTTCGTGTCTTCACGTTCGCCTTGCCGAGGTGCTCTTTCGTCAGTGGGTCGATCGATGTGCCGCGGGTGGATCAGCCGTCCACGTTCTCGGCGGCCTCCTCGATGAGGGGCACGTAGCGGTCGATCGCCCAGGGGACGGTGAGCGGGTTGATGAGCGAGGACGCGGTGACGAAGGCGTTGTCCTCGCTGGAGACCACGGCACCGCCCTCCACGGCGGGGATGGCGCCGTACAGCTCCTGCGCCTCGATCTCCTCGCGGGACTCGGCGTCGCTGTAGAACGTGAAGATCAGGTCGCTGTCGGAGAGCTCGTCGGCGTTCTCCAGGCCGATGAGGGCGGAGTCGGTGCCCTCGGTCTCGGGGAAGGTCTCGACGACCGGGTCGACCTCGAGTCCGAGGCCGCGGACCATGGCCACGCGCTGCTCGTCGGGCAGGAAGACGCCGAGGGTGCCGGGGCCGTCGGTGTAGATGTAGGAGAAGCTGAGGTCGGCGAACCCCGGGTTGTCGGCTGCGGCCTCCTCGAAGCGCCCCTCGATCTCCTCGATGAGCTCACCGGCCTCGTCGGGTTGGCCGAGGGCCTCCCCGATGATCTCGATCTGCTCGTCCCACTCGGTGCTCCAGGGCAGGTCGGGGTAGGCGACCGTGGGGGCGATGTCGGCGAGGATGTCGTACTGCTCCTGGGTGATGCCGGACCAAGGGGCGAGGATGACGTCGGGGGCGAGTTCGATGATCGCCTCGAAGTCGATGTCGTCCTCTCCGGCGAACTGTTCGGGGAGCTCCTCCCCCGCGTCGGTGACGGCCTCGTGGATCCACGGGAGGTAGCCGGTGTCGTCACTGCCCCAGTCGTAGCTCTCGGTGCCGACCGGGACGTTGCCCAGGGCGATGGCGGTCTCGGCGGATCCCTGGCCGAGGGTGACCACGCGCTCGGGCTGCTCGGGGATCTCGGCGGTACCGAGGGCGCTCTCGATACTGACCGGGAATGTACCGTCGGCGGCGGCGCCGCCTTCGGGGCCGTTCCCGGTGTCGGTGCCGCAGGCGACCAGGCCGAGGGCGAGGGCGGTGGTGAGTCCGATGCCGCCGACACTGCGCAGGGTGGAGTGCATGCTCACTGCTTTCTTCGTGACGTGGGGCGGCCTCGTCGTACTGGGCGGGCCGGTCGCGCGCTGGGGAGCGCCCTGAGGAGGGCAGCACGCTGAGTCCGGCGAAACGGGACGAACCCAGCCGGAACGAAGGTTAGTCTAACCTCACTCCGTTGGAATTCAAAAAATATGAACCGATGTGGCTCCACCGGGACCACCGCAAAAGGGTGCCCGCTCCAGTGGAACGGGCACCCGGGGTGCACGGCGGGGCCTCGATGAGTACGGCCCCGCGGATCAAGGGAGGCGGTCGGTGAGCACGTTGCTGATCCGGCCCAGGTAGCCGGTGTACTGGCGCGTGGCCATGGCACTGATGCGTTCCCGGCCCAGGATCCGGGGCGGGGAGAAGCGCATGACCGCCTCCGCCCCCGAGGCCAGCGACGCCAGTGCGACGGGCCCCCGACGGACGGACTCGTACCGGCGCAGTGCGGCGGCGGGGTCGGCCTCGGCTCCCTCGTCGGCGAGGGCCAGGTTCAGCGCCCACGCGTCCTCCAGGGCCTGGTTGGCACCCTGGGCGGTGGACGGCGGGAAGGCGTGCGCGGCGTCGCCCAGCAGGGTCGCGCCACCTTCGCCCCAGACCTTGGGTACCCGGTGCCGGACGTGCTCGAACAGTCCCAGGTCGTCGTCCTTCGCGTGGTCCAGCACCGTGCGCACGTCCGGGTCCGCCCAGTCACCGAAGAGCTTGCGCAGCACACCCACCGGAGTTTCGGGACGGGCGATGTCCGGTCGCCAGCGCACGTCGAACCACCACTGCACGAGCCCCTCCCCCGCCGGCATGATCCCGCACATGCCCTGCCGCCCCTGGATGACCGCCGAGACCGTGCCCGCCGCCAGGTCCGAGGGCACACGGGTGAGCGCCTGCCAGCTCGCCCACCCGGTGGGGCGGGCGGGGTCGCCGTCCCACAGGTCGCGGCGGGCCGCCGAACGGACCCCGTCGGCCCCGACCACCACGTCGCCCGTGGCGCTGCTGCCGTCACCGAAGAGCGCGCTCACGGTGCCGTCCGGGTTCACCCGCACCCGGGTGCAGATCCGGCCGTAGCGGACCGTGCCCTCGGTCAGCCCTTCAGCGAGGAGTTCGAGCAGCGCACGCCGCGGCACCGTGCGGCATTCGAACCCGTAGTGGTCGCGGACCGCGTCCACGTCGAGCGTGTACCGCACCCGCCCGGAGGGGTCACGGTTCTCCAGGCCGTCGATGCGTCGCCCGATGCCGGAGGTGTCCACGCCCAGGGCCCTGAGGGCCGCGGTGCCGTTTGAGTACAGGCCCAGACCGGCACCGTCAGCGCGCGGTTCGGGTGCGCGCTCATGGACCTCGACCTCGTGCCCGTGGCCGGTGAGGCCGCGGGCCAGGGCGAGTCCGCCCACCCCCGCCCCGACGATGACGATCCTCATGCGCAAAGCCCCAATCCCACTCGTTCGACTGCCAACACAGTACTGACCGGCCGGTCACCGCATCAGGTGGACCCGGGACTCCCAGGGGCGCAGCGGGGCGAGTGCGCGCTCCGGCGCGGGGTAGTTGCCGATGAGCAGCTCCGGGTGGGACCCCACGAGGTCCTCCGGAAGGTCCAGCTCGGCGGTCTCCCCGCTCCAGTTGGCCACGACCAGCAGGACCTGGCCGTTCAGGGACCGGGTGAAGGCGTAGACGCAGGGGTCCCCCTCCAGCAGCGGGGCGAAGCGGCCGTGCACGACAACCGGGTGCTCCTTGCGGAGCGCGATCAGGCGACGGTAGTAGTGGAAGACCGAGCCCTGGTCGGCGACGGCGGCCTCGGCGTTGATCTCGGTGTGGTTGGGGTTGACCCCGATCCACGGTGTCCCGTCGGTGAACCCCGCGTGGGTCCCGGAGTCCCACTGCATGGGGGTGCGCGCGTTGTCACGGCTCATGCCGGCGAACCCGGCCATGGCGGCCGCCTCGGGAACCTTGCCGGTCTCCACCATGGTGCGGTGGTAGTTGAGGGTCTCCAGGTCCCGGTACTCTCCGAGGTCGGTGAAGTGGGCGTTGGTCATGCCCAGCTCCTCGCCCTGGAAGACGTACGGGGTGCCCTGCATCATGTGCAGGGTGGTGGCCATCGCGGTCGCCGACTCCACCCGGTACCGGCCGTCGTCGCCGAACCGCGAGACCACGCGCGGCTGGTCGTGGTTGTTCCAGTACAGGCTGTTCCAGCCCCGGTCGTTGAGCCCCACCTGCCAGCGGTTCAGGGACGCCTTGAGCCGGACGAGGTCCAGCGGGAGCGGGTCGAACTTGCCGCCGGGACCGTGGTCGAGGTCCATGTGCTCGAACTGGAACACCATGTCCAGCTCCCGGTTGACGGGGTTGGTGTGGATACGGGCCTGCTCCACGCCCACCCCGGGCATCTCCCCTACGGTGAGCACGTCCCGCCCGGCGAAGCACGTCTCGTGCATCTCGTGCAGGAACTCGTGCAGGCGCGGCCCGTTGATGGCGTGGTCGGCGAAGATGCCGTAGTCGCCCAGCACGGGTCCGTCCGGGAGCTTCGGGTTCTTGGAGACGAAGTTGATGACGTCCATCCGGAACCCGTCGGCGCCCCTGGCCAGCCACCACAGGGCCACTTCGTGCAAGGCCGCACGGACCTTCGGGTTCTCCCAGTTCAGGTCGGGCTGGCCCGGGCTGAACAGGTGGAGGAAGTACTCGCCGCGGTCCTCGTCGAAACTCCAGGCGGGCCCGGAGAAGACCGAGCCCCAGTTGTTGGGCGGGCCGCCGTCACGGCCGGGGCGCCAGAAGTAGAAATCCCGCTTGTCCTCGTCACCCGCGCGGGACGCGGTGAACCACGGGTGCCGGTCACTGGTGTGGTTGATGACCAGGTCCATCACCAAACGCATCCCGCGCTCGTGCAGCCCGTCACGGAGCCGGTCCCAGTCCTCCAGCGTGCCGAACCGGGGATCGATGTCGGTGTAGTCGCTGATGTCGTAGCCGTTGTCGTCCCACGGTGAGGGGTAGACCGGCGACAGCCACACCACGTCCACGCCGAGCTGGTGCAGGTAGTCCAGTTTCTCGATGATCCCCGGCAGGTCTCCGACGCCGTCGCCGTTGCTGTCGTTGAAGCTGCTCGGATAGATCTGGTAGACGACGCTGGACTTCCACCAGTCGGTACCGGGTTCGGGCATGGGGTTTCCTCCATTGGCTCTGAGGCGCCCATTCAATCGCCGCGCGCGCCAGCACGGAAGGGGAACCGCCCAACGGGATCCCCGGCGAGCTCAATGACCTGGGCGTTCCAGGCACCCTCAAAGGTTTCATATAGCCGGAGAGGGCGTGCCGAACTTACTGTTCTGTGACCGGCCCAGGCCGGTGATCACAGAAAGGAGAACGGCTATGCGCAGGATCGTCGGCGCACTCACGATGTCTGTGTGCGCCGTGTTCGCAGCAGCGCTGCTCCACGCCCCGAGCGCCGCGGCCGCGACCAACCAGTCTCAGTGTCGCGTGACCGAGGATGTGCGGGTCTGCATCACCGTGGAGCGCGACAAGTACGGCCTGTACGCCTACACCACCGCGGAGGCGCTGCCTACCACCGGAGTGGAGTTCGAGAGGGCGGGCACGCACGTGCGCGTCACGAGGGACACCAAGCCCGAGGCGAAGCAGGTGCCCGAAATCCAGGGATCCGAGCAGAACCCGAGGAGCGGGAACGTGCGGGTCCAGGCCGGAGACCAGATCCAGGGACGGGCGTCATTCACCCTGACCGACCGTACCCGGGTGACCGCCGCGACCAGCGGCATCCTCGACGTCCGCGAGCCCCTCAACCCGGGTGTCTTCGGCTGACCGGAGCCCTTATGCCCTGACCCCGTATCCCTCAGGCCCGGCCGCGCTGTCTCCAGTGGTCGGGCCCCTGAACTTGCACGGGGCCGCTCCGCTGCCGCAGAACCGTCCGAGAGGGGGAGGCACAGGCGCGCCGCGCCCCGGCAACGAACCCCCTTCCCCCACTGGAGCGAGATCGTGAGCAGGCCACCAGTAGCAGCCGAGGACCGCCCGCGTGCAGGCGACGTGTGCGCGGCGGCGGAGACATGACGGCCATCACGGTCCACGAGGACTACGAGGACGGCGGGGTCGCGTTCGCCCCGTTCCAACTGGCACTCGGTGAGTCCAGCGGGTTCGGGCGCGGCGGCGACGGGGAGGGGGTGCGTCCCCTCTTCGCGGCCGGGGACAGGGCGGTGGCTCGGAGGGCGGGCATCATCGACTCCTTGGGCTACCACTGGCGGCTTACCAACACCAGCGGCACCCGGACCTACGTCGTGGAGCACACCGACCCCGTCTCCGGATTCGTGCAGGTGCGTCCGGGAGGCCGTGGCATGGTGATCCCCTTCGAGACCTCGCGGGTCAGGATCCCCGGGGCAGACCGGGAGTACCGCTTCCTGGTACTCGTGCCCGAACTCCCCTTCCAGCCCCCGCGGTCCCAGGGCGAGGAACTCAGTTCACTCGCTCCCTTCGGGCTGGACCCGTGGAACGGCTACTTCCGGGTCATGGTCGCGTTCTGCGAACCGCGCCTGCGGGACCCCTCCTGCCTGCGCATCCCGAGCACCAACGAGGTTTCGCGGAGGTTGGACGCCTCGGTGAGCGCGGTGAACGGGCAGATCACATACCTCTTGCAGGAGAAGCTCCGGCTGCCGCACAGCGGCAAGGGGCCGGGGGTCGCGTGGCGCCAGCGCGTCCTCGTGGACTACGCGCTCCGGTTCGGGCTCGTCACCAAGGAACACCTGCGCGTCCTCCCCGAACCGGACGAGTAGCGCGCCCCGGGTCAGACGCTCTGAAAGAGTTGAGCTCCCCCTGGGGAACGGTCAGGGAGGACACACGAGACGGAAAGGCCGACCATCATGTGCCTGCACGGAACCGGTGAGACCGTACGCTCCCGCACCGACGGCTCCGCACCCGCCGGACCGCCGACGCCACCGACCGCGCCCCGCCCCTGGCCGAAGGGCTTCCGGACGGTGGTCGACCTCAGCCACACGATCACTCCCGGCATGCCGTCCTGGGACGAGGACAAGCCGGCGCGGGAGACCCCTGCTCCTCCCCCGCCCGAGGGAGAGTTCGGGTTCTACGTGCAGCGGTGGAGCATGTCCGAGCACACCGGCACCCACCTGGACGCCCCCGGGCACGTGATCGGCGGCGGGCGCCTGGTACCCGACATCGACCCGGGCGAACTCGTCGCACCGGCCGCGGTCATCGACATCCGCGCCCGAGCGGCCGAGGACCCCGACACGACGGTGAACGTGGACGACATCCACACGTTCGAACGGGTCCACGGCCGCATCCCTGCGGGTGCGGCGGTCCTGATGTGCTCGGGGTGGAGCACGCGCTGGGCGGAGGGCGACGAGCGGGTCCGCGGCGCCGACGAACACGGCATCTGGCACTTCCCCGGCTTCTCCCCGGACGCCTGCGCGTTCCTGGCCGAGCACCGGGGCATCGCGGGGGTCGGGGTGGACACCCTCAGCACCGACCCCGGCAACTCCACCGAGTTCCCCGCGCACGAGGCGGTGGGTCGGGCGGACCGGTGGGGTCTGGAGGCCCTGACCGGCCTCGAGCAGCTGCCGCCCAGCGGGGCGCTGATCTCCGTGGGTGTACTGCCCGGGCTGGACGCCTCCGGGGGTCCCAGCCGGGTGCTCGCCATGTTCTGAGGGGGCACCACCCGTGCGGTCAGGTGCTCCTGGGCCAGGGGACCGCGCGGTCGGGGGTCCACTCCAGCAGCATGATGGTGGCGTCGTCGGTGAAGCTGCCGCGCTGGTGGTCGTGGATGGCGTGGATGAGGCGCCGCAGGGTCTCGGGGGCGGGTTCGTTGGCGGAGGTGGCGCGGATGACGAACTCCGCGAACCGGTCCAGGCCGAACATCCTCCCCTCGCTGTCGTGCGCTTCGGTGACACCGTCGGTGTAGAGGAGGACCTGGTCTCCGGGTTCGAGGGCGATCTCGTGGACGGTGCGCGGGTTGGCGTCGGGAACGATCCCGTCCAGGCCCAGCGGGGGCTCGGGGGTGCGGTCCATCGCCTCCTCCACGAGGCGCCGGCGGCGGATGAGCAGCGGCGCCGGGTGGGCGCAGTTGGCCCAGGAGAACACCCCGGTGGACAGGTCGAGGTTGGCGAAGACCGCCGTGCAGAAGCGTTCCGGGAGCCAGGTGCCCAGCGCGCGCTCCACGTTGTCGGTGAGTTCGTTCAGGTCGGCCCCGTTGCGGCGGGCGCTGCGGGCACCGGCCATGGCCACTGACGCGGTCAACCCGGAGGCGAGGTCGTGGCCCATGGCGTCGAGGATGACGGCGTGCAGGGTGTTGCGGGTGATGGAGTGGTCGAAGGCGTCGCCGCCCAGCTCGTAGGCGGGTTCGAGGACGGCGGTGGAGAGTCCGCGGGTGGTACCGAGGGTGCGCGGCGGCAGGAAGGCGCGCAGCATCTCGGTGCGGAGCTGCACGTTGCGGGTGCGGGTGCGGCGGACGTAGGTGTCGCTGTAGGCGCGTTTGGACGTGATAACCAGGGCGAGCAGTGCGGCGAGGGTCTGGCAGCGGCGGAACGTGGGTTCGTCGAGCCGGGGCGTGCGGATGTGCAGGACGCCTATGCGGTCGGCGCCGTCCTTGAGGGGCAGCCAGAGGCTGAGTTCCTCGGCGCCGCCTTCGACCAGTCGCAGGGCGTCGGTCCGGAAGGCCTCCCCCGCCTCGGTGGAGTCGACGTCGAGGATGGGGCCGCCGGTCAGCGGGACGAGTAGTCGTTGCTGCAGGTCGACCAGGTGCACGGTGATCTTTCCGAGGCCGATCGCCGTGCCGTAGCGGTTGGCGGCTTCCAGAACATCGATGGGTCCGCTCCCGTGCACGGATCTGATGAGTTCCTCGAACAGGAGCTCGCTCTCGCTGAGCGGCGTCACCTCATCCACGCCTCCACCTCCCTGGGTCCTCAGTGTCACACCGGCGGGCCCCGGTGCCCAGGGTTCGGTTTCGCGTGTTCCTTGGCTGGTCACACCGGTGGCTTCGGATTCACCCCCAGCATAGTCAACCAGGGTTGACTTTCTTGGGCGGTCAACCTAAGTTGACATCAGGGCCTGACCCCGGGCCAGCACACGACCCTTGGAGGCGTCATGGACCACAGCACCGTCCGATCCGCGCTCGCCCTGGCCGTCAGTACCGACCTACCCGTCCTGCTGTGGGGCCCGCCCGGCACCGGCAAGTCCGCCACCGTCCGCGCACTGGGACAGCGGCTGGGCCTGCCGGTGGAGGTGGTGGTCGGCTCGGTCCGCGAACCCGCCGACTTCTCCGGCCTCCCGGTCGTCCACGGCGGCGGCACTCACTTCGCACCACCGAGGTGGGCCGAACGGCTCGCCGAGGCCGGATCGGGCCTGCTCTTCCTCGACGAACTCACCACCGCCCCGCCCGCCGTACAAGCCGCCATGCTGCGAGTGGTGCTGGAGCGCACCGTGGGCGACCTCACCCTGCCCGACGGCGTGCGGATCGTGGCGGCCGCCAACCCGCCGGGGCTGGCTGCCGACGGCTGGGAGCTGTCCGCGCACCTGGGAGATGGCCGCGACCGCCCTCGCGGCCGGGGACGGCCCCGGGAACACTGGGAGAAACTCGGCCCGGCACCCGGTGGTCGCAGCTCTGGTGGTCGGAGCAGTGGGCGAGGCCGCCGGGCTCGAACTGCTCTCCTGGTTGCGCACCCTCGACCTCCCCTCCCCCGAGAAGCTGCTCGCCGACCCCGACCAGCCCCTCCCCGACCGGGTCGACCGGTTGCACGCCCTGCTCGGCGCGCTGTCCGCGCACGTCACCGCGGACGGATCGCTCGCCGTGTGGGAACGGTCCTGGGAGGTGGTGGCCCGGGTGGCGCGCACCGCGCCCGACGTGGCCGCCGACACCGCGCGCACCTTGGCGGCCCGGCGCCCGGACGGGGCGGTCCCGCCCACCGCCCTGCCCGAACTGGCTCCGGTACTGCGCTCCGCGGGGCTGCTGCCATGAGCACCGAACACACTCCCCCGGCACTGGAACGGTTCGCCGCGGCCCGGTTGTGGGCCGCCCACCGGGCGCCGTACCTGGCTCGGGCACTGTTCGCACTCACCCCGGTCGTGGTGGAGCCCCGACTGGACGAGGCCACCGGCGCCCCCGTCTCCGACCCCGGCCTTCGGGCCTTCCCCGCCGACGCTTCCTGGCGCGTACACGTGGATCCGGGTACCGCGGCGGCCGCACCGGTGGGCGTGTTCGGGTGGTGGCTGCTGCACGGAGTGGGGCACCTGGTCCGCCGCCACCACGAACGCGCTCCTGACGCGGGGGCCGCTCCCGAGGAGGTGCGCCGGTGGAACCGAGCGGCCGACGCTGAGGTCAACGACGATCTGGAGGCCGACGGGCTGCCCACCCCCGAGGGTGTGGTCTCGCCGGATGCACTAGGGCTGCCCGAAGGGCGCCTGGCCGAGGAGTACGCGTCGACGCTGGAGGTGCTGGAGGAGGCGCACACCCGAGGCGGCCGCGCGCTGGCCGACCCGGTGGACTGCGGCGGGGCGGTACACGGACTGGACCGCACGTATGAGAGCGGCGCGGGCGAGCCGGAGTTGGACGCCCTGGACCGCGACCTCATCGAACTCGCTCTGGCCCGCGCGATCCAGGAGCGCGCCGCCGACCGCAGCGGGGTTCCGGGCGGTTGGCGCCGGTGGGCGGAGGAACGGCTGGGTCCCTCGGAGGACTGGCGGGCCCGCCTGGGTGCGGTACTGCGCCGGGCCTCTCACCGGACCGCGGGCAGGGCGGACTTCTCGTACGCGCGCCCGTCACGCCGCTCGTCGGGCGCGGTGGTCCTGCCGTCGATGGTGGCACCGGTTCCGGAGACGGTTCTGGTCGTCGACACCTCGGGCAGCGTCTCCCGGCCGATCCTGTCGGGCTTCGTCGCCGAGACGGCGGGGCTGCTCCCGCGGGGGCGCCTGCGCGTGCTCTGCTGCGACCTGCACGCCTACCCGGCACAACGGGTGCGGCGGGCCTCGGACGTACGGCTGCTCGGCGGGGGCGGAACCGACCTGCGCGCGGGGATCGCGGCCGCGCTGGCGCTGCGGCCCCGGCCCGACCTGGTGGTGGTGCTCACCGACGGCCGGACGCCGTGGCCGGAGGCCAGGCCTCCGGTTCCGGTGGTACTGGGCCTGGTGGGCGGTGAGGCCCCGCCACCTCCCTGCTGGTCCCACCCGGTCCACCTGCCCGAACGCCCCGACTGACTCGATACCCCAGGCCACTCATCAACGCACGGAGGACATCATGAGCATCGCCTTCGACGACCACGCACCCGAGCCGGAGGACCTGCACGCGTGGACCGCCCGCGGTTTCACGGTGGCCGACGCGCGGCGGTGGATCAACGCCGGGTTCGTCCTGGACGCCGCCGAACGGTGGCGGGAACGCGGTGTTTACCGCCCCGACCCGGCCAGGACCTGGCGGGCGGCAGGACTGACCCCGTACACGGTAGGACCCGCGTTGCGGGCCGGAATGACGCCGGACGAGGCCGTGCGCTGGCACGAGTTGGGCTACGCCCGCGCCGAGGCCGCCGAACGACACCTGGCCGGTGAGCGTCCGCACCCCAAGCGCCTGTTCGCGAGGCTGTTCCGCCGTGGCCGGGACCGCGACCTGGACCTGGACGACGACCAGGCCGAGACGATGCACGCGCTGCTGCGCGCAGGAGTCCGCCCCGCCCTCGCCCGCACCTACCTGGACGCGGGCTGGCGGGGCAACGAATCGGTGACGTGGGCGCGCGCCGGGGTCAATGCCACCCAGGCGGTGCTGTACCGGTCCCTGGGCTTCACTCCGAAGGAGGCATCCCGGCTGGCCGAGGCGGGTCGGGACGCCGAGGAGTTGCTCCGAACCTGGTGGGACGCGGGGGTCCCGCGCTCGGACGTGGCCGCCTGGGCGGTGGCCGGGTTCACGCCGGAGGAGGCCACCCGCGCTCTGGAGGGTGGCCACGGCGTCGAGCAGGCCTCGGTGCTGCGAGCACTGGGCGGGCGGGAACCCCGCCCATGAGTGTCCGGGTGCGGGGCCGGTGCGGGTTTCAGCGTCGGGCCGGGCTGGAAGCGGTGGTGAACGCGGCGACCGCGTGGCCCGCGCCCCGGTCCTCGGCACGGGCGACGATGCGGCCGCCGAGCAGGCGGACCGCGGTCTCGGTGTCGTCGTCCGGATCGGCCACGCCCATGGCGGCGGCGACCGCGGGGTCGAGGACGATCCGCGGCCGTGCCCAGGCCCGCGCCGGAAAGGAGTGGGACAGGCAGCCGCGCAGTTCGGCGACGACCAGCCGGACCAGCGGGAGGAGTTCGGCGGGCTCGGCGGTCACGGGGACGACGGTGACCGGGACGTCCTCGCCCGCGGCGCGCAGGGCCTCCTCCACCGCCGCCAACCGGTGCAGTCCCAGCGCCACGACGACCCCGTCGTCCACCGTCACCCGTTCCCCGTGCAGGGCGTCGAGTGCGGCGGGAGCGGACCAGGGCTGGTCCACAGCTCGGGCGTCCGGAATGTGGGAGATGTGCGGCAGTGGCCAGGCGTCGTCCAGTTCCAGACCGGCGAGCCTCTCGCAGGAGCGGATGACGGTGAAGGGGTCGGCGAAGCCCGGAGCCGCGGCGGCCAGTTGCCCGGCGCCGTGCAGGCTGGTGAGCACGCTCGCGGCCGCCCGGACCCGGCGGCGGTCGGTCCGGGGCGCGGGATGCCCCCGCGCTTCGAGGTGTTCCAGGGCCAGACCGACCAGGGCCGCCTGCAGGGAGGTGAGCTGTGCGAACACGCGGCTCGCCCGGGGGTCGGCGACGATCTCGGCCATGAGTCCGGTGCCGACCCGCTCGTCGGTGCCGGTGAGCGGCAGTCGGGCCACCCAGGCGCGGGCGAAGGCGCCCAGGGCCCCTGTCGGGGTGGTGGCCGCGGACGCGTCGGCCGCTGCTTCGCCCAGCGGCACCTGTTCGGCGGTGTCGGCCAGGACGGCGAGGTACAGGGCGCGTTTGCCCGGGAAGTTGGAGTACACGGCGCCCCGGGTGAGCTCGGCGCGGTCGGCGATGCGGTCGATCTTGGCGTCGCGGAAGCCGCGTTCGGCGAACTCCGACCGTGCGGCCGTGAGCACCCTCGCCCGGTTGCGTTCCTGCTGCTGTGCCCTGCTGAGCCGAACCATCTTCCTCCTCGCCGCGGTACCCCTCCATCCTACGTTGAGATACCAACAGCACTCAGATACTGTGAACATTCAAATGACATGATCATCTGAATTCTTGGAGGGTGGCGTGCGCCATGACTGACTACGCGTTCCGGTCCGACGGGCTGGTCAAACGCTTCGGCAGGACCACTGCCCTGGACGGGGTGGACCTGGCGGCCCGCCCCGGCTCGGTGCTCGGTGTGCTGGGGCCCAACGGGGCCGGGAAGACCACCGCCGTCCGCATCCTCGCCACCCTCGCCCGCCCCGACTCGGGCACCGCTTCCGTCGGCGGATTCGACACGGTGCGCGAGGCCCCGGAGGTGCGCCGCCTGATCGGGCTCACCGGGCAGCAGTCGATGGTCGACGAGGAGCTCTCCGGCCGGGCCAACCTGGTCCTCATCGGCCAGCTGCTGGACCTGCGCCGGCCCGAGGCCACCGCCCGGGCCCGCGAGCTCCTGGACCGCTTCGAACTGGCCGACGCCGCGGCCCGACCCGTCGCCACCTACTCCGGCGGGATGCGCCGCCGCCTGGACCTGGCCGCCAGCCTGGTGGGGCGGCCCCGCGTGGTCTTCCTCGACGAACCCTCGGTCGGCCTCGACCCCGGCAAGCGCGAGGACCTGTGGCGGATGATCCGCGAACTCACCGCCGAGGGCACGACCGTCCTGCTCACCACCCAGTACCTGGAGGAGGCCGACGCCCTGGCCGACGACATCGCGGTGATCGACCACGGCCGGGTCATCGCCGACGGCACACCCGCCGAGCTCAAGCGCGTGGTGGGCGGGCAGGCCGTATCGCTGCGGCCCGCCGACGAGACCCGGATCGAGGAGGCCGCCGCCGTCATGGAGCGGGTCGCGGGCCGGGCTCCCGAACGCACCGGACGACAGGCCCTGTCCGTACCGGTCGCGGGCGACACCGTGGCCTGGGACATGGCTGCTCACCTGCGCGGACAGGGGATCTCCGTCACCGAGTTCTCACTCCACCTGCCCGGCCTCGACGAGGTGTTCTTCGCGCTCACCGGCACCGCCCGGAAGGACGCCGAACCCCGGAACTCCGACGGCGCCGACGACACCGGCGGCACCGAAGACACCGCGAAGGAGCCCACCGCATGAGCGCCCCAATCCGCATCGCCCACGAACCGGCCCCCGCCCGCCGCCCCGCGCCCCTGGCGCGGCACAGCCTGGTCCTCGCCCGGCGCAGCCTGGCCAAATCCCTGCGCAATCCGGGTTCGCTGGTCAACGGTGTGATGACTCCGGCCATATTCATGGTCCTCTTCGTATACCTGTTCGGCGGTTCGGTGGCCGGCTCCACCGACGCCTACCTGCAGTACCTGTTCCCCGGGGTACTGGTCATGGGAGCGGGCATCGCCGGGATGCTCTCCTCGGGGCTGACCATCAACACCGACATGAAGAAGGGCGTCTACGACCGGTTCCGGAGCCTGCCGATCGGCCGCTCCGCCCCGCTGCTCGGCTCGGTCCTCGCAGACCTGGCCCGGTACGCGATCACGGTCCTGATCCTGTTCGCGATCGGTTCCCTCATGGGGTTCCGGGTGGAGACCGACGCCGCCTCCGCGGTGGCCGCCTCAGCCCTGGCCATCGCTTTCGGCTTCGGCTTGAGCTGGGTCATGGTGTTCGTGGGCGTTCTCCTGCGCGACGAGAGCGGGGTCATGGCGATCACGTTCATCTCGATCCTCCCGCTGCTGCTGGGCACCAGCATGGCGGCGCCGATCGACACGCTGCCCGGCTGGCTGCAGACCTGGGCCGGGATCAACCCGGTCACCCACGCCATGGACGCCGCCCGGGCCCTGCTCACCGGCGCCCCGATGGGTGACGCGGCCACCCTGACCCTGGCCTGGTCCGCGGGGCTGGTCGCGGTCTTCGCACCCTTGGCGGTGTGGGCCTTCAACCGCGAACGCTGACCGGGCCTTCTTCTCCCGCGCCATCCGCCCCTCGCCCTGTTCTCGCCGGACCGCCTCCCCTACGCTGACTCCGCCGGTCCGGTCCCGAGCGGGGCTCGGTAGGACACGAGAGGAGTCGGGTTGAGCATCAAGCACCACCGCGTCGAGGTGAACGGCCTCCGCCTGCACGTCGCCGAACAGGGTGAGGGACCGCTGGTCCTGCTGCTGCACGGCTTCCCTGAGAGCTGGTACTCGTGGCGGCACCAGTTCGACGCCCTCGCCGATGCCGGGTACCGGGTGGTCGCGCCCGACCAGCGCGGCTATGCGCGCAGCGACCGGGCTGCCAGCGTCGAGGAGTACTCACTCCCCCACCTGGTCGGCGACGTCACCGCGCTGATCGGCGCGCTGGGCGCGGAGGAGGCGGTGCTGGTCGGGCACGACTGGGGTGCCCCGGTCGCCTGGACCACGGCGCTTCTCCGCCCCGACCTGGTCCGCGCCGTGGCGGGGCTGAGCGTGCCGCCGCTGCCGCCGACGGGGATGCCGTCCATCACCTCGTCCCGGGCCATCTACGGGGACCGCTACTACCAGGTCTACTTCCAGGAGCCCGGCAAGGCCGACGCCGAACTGTCGGCGGACCCGGCCTCGACCATCCGGCGCCTGCTGGTAGGGGCTTCGGGCGACGGACCCTCGGACGAACCGAGTCCGTGGATCGTCCCCGAGGGCACGGGGCTCGTGGAATCGCTGCCCGAACCGGCCGATCTTCCCGCGTGGCTCACCGAAGAGGACCTGGCGGTCTTCGCCGAGGACTTCTCGGCACCGGACGCCTTCACCGGTCCGCTCAACTGGTACCGCAACATCGAGCGCAACCAGGGGTTGATGGCCGCGTTCAACGGGCTGCGCATCGAGGTTCCGGCCCTGTACGTGGTGGGTGACAAGGACATGGTCGTCTCGCTCAAGGGCGTGCCCGAGCTGCGGAAGGTGCTGCCGGCGATCGTCCCCAAGCTGCACGCCGACATCACCCTGCCCGGCTGCGGCCACTGGACCCAGCAGGAGCGCCCGGAAGAGGTCAACGCGGCCCTGCTGGACTTCCTCGGGACGCTGTGAGACGGGGCCCGTGCTGGTCGATCGGCGGGGCGGATACTGACGTGAAAGGAGTCCGGCCGCGCGTCCGGCCGGACTCCTCCCGGTTGTCGTCAGGCATGGGCGCCAGCGGCCAGGCGCCGGATGGGCGCGAGCGCCTCTGTCCAGGCGACGACCTCGTGGAGTAGCGATTCGAGGTCGCTGACGTGCCGCTCGGCGGGGCGGAATTCGGCGAGGGCCGTGGGGTCCTCGGGGTCGGTCTGGCTGTGGTCGAAGTCGGTGAAGATCGACAGGAGCACGCGCGTGCTCACGCCGACGAGTTGCAGATCGGCGGTGTTCTGGCGAAGCTGCTCGATCGCGCGCGTTCCACCGTTGGTCCCGTAGCCGACGTAGCCCGCGGCCTTGTGACCCCACTCGGCGGCCAGATAGTCGATGGCGTTCTTCAACGCTGCCGGAACGCCGGCGTTGTACTCGGGTGTGACGAACACGAATCCGTCGAAGGCGCCGATCGTCTCTGCCCAGCTGCGGGTGTGTTCGTGGGTGTAGTGGCCGTAGGCGGCCGGCAGGGGCTCGTCGAGGAGCGGGAGGTCGTAGTCGGCCAGGTCGACGAGTTCGAACTCGGCGTGGGCCGGGCCGACCATCTTGGCTGTGCGCAGGGTCCATTCCGACACCAGCGGTCCGCTGCGGTTGGGGCGTGTGCTGGCCGAGATGATGGCGACGCGAGTCATGCGGTTCTCCGTAAGTGGTGATGTGAGCGGATGGATTACTTGAGTCGGCGGTAGAGGACCATGGTCAGGGGTCCGAAGATCGCGACCAGGGCAGCGGACACGCCGAGCACGGCGGCGATCTCAGCGGAGGCATCGGTCCCGTGCATCAGGCCCCTCGCGGCTGTTGCCAGGTGGCTGATCGGGTTGATGGCGACGAAGCCTTCGAGCCAGTCCGGGAGGGTCTCGGGTGGAACGAAGACGTTGCTGATGAAGGTCGCGGGGAACAGGATCAGCATGCTGACGTTCGTCAGTGCGGTCTCGGAGCGCATGACGAGCCCGAGGGACGTCCAGACCCACGACAGGCTGAAGGCGAATACGAGGAGCAGTCCGACCGCCGCCACGGTGCCTCCGAATCCTGCTTCGGGACGGAACCCGAGAAACAGCCCGAGGGTGATCATGACGGTGGAAGCCACGATGTACCGGACGACGTCGGCGATCAGAGGGCCGATCAGTGTGGAAGGCTGCCAGATCGGCAACGTCCGGAATCGGTCGTGGATGCCTTTCTGGATGTCGCGGTTGAGGCTGAGGCCGGTGTACATGGTGATGAACACCACGGTCATGACGAGCACGCCCGGAAGGACTTCTTGCAGGTAGGCGTCGGTCGAGCCGACGACCGCTCCCCCGAACAGGTAGGTGAACATCAGCAACCACACGATGGGGAACGCGGTGACGTCGAACAGCTGCTCGGGAACGTGCTTGATCTTCAGCATCGCGCGCCACCAGAAGGCACCGGATGTGGTCACCCTGTTCGCCGGTGACGGCGGAGCTCCCGTGGCGAGTGATGAACGGAGTTGTTGGTTGGTGGCGGTCATGGGTGGAGCTCCTTGGCTTCCGCGGTCGTCCGGTGTTCGTCGGATGATGTCGGCTGTCCGGTGAGCGAGAGGAAGACCTCGTCCAGACTGGGTTGGCCCAACGAGACCGAAGCGACAGGGATGTCGGCGTATGACAGTTCGGCCAGGGCGGACGCGAGTTGGTCCGTGCTCGCCACGGGAGCCGTCAGTACGGCGTGGTCCGGATCGCGACTCACCGGAACCTTCAGCAGATTGCCGAGGATCTGTTCGGCTGCGTGGCGATCGGCGGCCTGAGCGAGGCGTAGCTGCAGAGTGCCCTCGCCCACCGAAGCTTTGAGCTCACTGCTCGTGCCCTCGGCGATGGTGCGACCGTGGTCGATGACCGCGATGCGGTCAGCCAGCTGGTCTGCCTCCTCGAGGTACTGGGTGGTGAGCAGCACGGTGGTGCCGACCCCGACCACGGTCCTCACGATGTCCCAGACGTGGTTGCGGCTGCGTGGATCGAGTCCGGTCGTGGGCTCGTCGAGGAACAGCAGTTGCGGGGTGGCGACGATACTCGCAGCGATATCCAGGCGACGCCGCATGCCGCCCGAGTAGGTTTTGACCAGCCGTTGGCCAGCCTGCACGAGGTCGAAGGCGGCCAAGAGCTCTCGTGCCCGCCCGGCCGAGTCGGCCCTGGTGAATCCCCACAGGCGTGAGAGGAAGACGAGGTTCTCGTATCCGGTGAGGTCTTCGTCGACCGAGGCGAACTGGCCCGTCATGCTGACGAGGCGCCGGACTTCCGCCGCCTCCCGGACAATGTCGTGTCCGAACACGGTGGCCGTCCCGGAGCTCGGTCGCAGCAAGCTCGTCAGCATGCGGATTGCGGTCGTCTTGCCAGCACCGTTAGGGCCAAGGATGCCGTAGACCTGGCCTGCCGGGACGTACAGGTCGAGGCCGTCCACCGCCCGATTGGCGCCGAACGTTTTCACCAACCCGGACGCCTCGACCGCTGGCTGGACTGTCGTCATGGTCTTCTCCGCTCTTCGTAGCGCCACTTAATTGGGTACTTTGTACCCAAAAATAGCGTATTTTGTACGCAAATAAAGGAATGAGTGGGGCGCCGCCTCGCCAATGGCGTTGTCGAGGGAGTGCCGTTCGGCCGCTGGTGGGTGGTCGGTGCGTCGCGCCTTCAGAGCAGGGCTGCCGCCCGCTCGGGCGACGCAAGCGAAGGGATGTCCTGTGTCGCGTTGCTTCGAGTGGAACTCGGAAGGGTTGATTCCTGCGTGGCGCCGGTCAGTCGCGGAACCGGTCAGTCAAGGAAAGAGGAGGCGTTCTCTCGGGCCCACTGCTCGAACCGCAGCGCTGGCCGCCCGGTGACCCTAGAGACCGTGGGCCACACGTCTCTGGCGTCGGGCGGGAGGTTGGCGTCGTCTGCCAGAAACAGCTTGAACTCGATCATGTCCTCGGTCAGCCCCTGGGTGAGCCAGAAGGCCGCGCCTTCCTCGGGGGTCAGCTGCTCGAACCGTAGATCGCGCCCGATGGCCTCGGCGATGATCTGGACCTGGTCGGCCGGTGTGAGTGCTTCGGGTCCGGTAAGGGCGTACTCGTGCCCGGTGTGTCCTGGCTCGGTGAGGGCGTGTGCCGCGACCGCGCCGATGTCCGAGGGGTGGATCAGCGGGCTGGGACTGACGCCGACCTCGCGAACGACACCGTCGTGGCGGATCGCCTCGCCCCAGTCCTCAATCTTGTTGGACATGAACTCTCCGGGCGCGAGGTGGGTCCAGGGAAAACGGGCCGCCTCGAGCGCCGGCTGCAACGTGGTGTCGTCCCAGTTGAACAGGACGGTGCACCGCTCGACCCCGGCTTGCTGGAGTGTCTTGGCGATCTGCTCGCCATTGTCCAGTGGGGCGTAGCCGTCCCCGAAGGCGATGAGGTGGGCTGCCGTCGCGCCCTCCATGGCCGCGGCCAGGCTGTCGGTGTCGGTCATCGTTCCTGCGACCACCTCCACCCCGTCGGGAAGGGCGGCTGCTGCCGGGTTGCGGCTCATTGCGCGGACTTCGTGGCCGGCTGCGATGAGGTGGTCCACCACCCATCGTCCGACCGTGCCCGTCGCCCCGGTCACCAGAATGGTCATCTCAAGCCCTCCTACTCGGCACTTCGCCAGAATCGGGTACGTTGTACTCAATGTTAGGGTACGGCGTAAGCAGATGCAAGGCCGTCGACGAGGAGGAGTTCTGGATGACAACCGGCGACAAGGCCGTCGACCGTCTCGGGCGCAGTCTCAGACTGCTGTGGAGGGTGGGTGAGCGATCGAAACCGGGACCCAAGCCGACCTTCACCCTCGAGGGGATCGTGGATGCGGCTATCTCTGTCGCCGACAACGAGGGCATTGATGCTCTAGGTATGCGCCGCGTGGCCGACGAACTCGGCTCGGGTGCCATGTCGCTGTACCGCTATGTTCCGAGCAAGACCGAACTGCTCAACTTGATGCTCGACCGCGTGCATGCTCCCACCGAGGAACTCGCCCACGCTTCAGGCGGCACGTGGCGCGAGCTCACCGAAGCCCATGCACGGCAGAGTTGGCGACGCTACCTCGCCCACCCCTGGCTGCTCCAGGTGAACTGGTCACGCCCGGTCCTCGGCCCGAACATGGTCGCGGACTTCGACGCCTCCCTCGCCGCGCTCGACGGCCTTGACCTCGACGGCGTCGATCGTGTCATGATCGGCAACGTCGTCGACGGTTATGTCACCGGCCTGGCTCGGAGCTATGTGTTCAGCCAGGACGCCTCAAGGGACTCGGGGATCAGCGATCAGCAGTACCAGGACTATCTGGTTCCCTTCTTGGAGGCGGCCGTGGCGACCGGCGAATATCCGGCCGTGGCCGCGCTGCCCGACGACCAAGCCTGGGGCGTGAGCTGGCACCAGACCTTCGACTTCGGACTCGAACGCCTCCTGGACGGTCTTGAGCGGTATATCGAGGGGAAGGCATCGGGTAGCGGTGACCAGCCCGAGTAGCCCGGGACCCGGCGGCGACGGCAACCCCGCGGGTGGGCGGGGTCGAACTCCGGTCGGTGTGGGAGCGGCGCTGAGCACGGGTCCCACGTGGGTTCGATGAGCCTTGGCGAGAGGGGGCACGGGACTACTGACGATCACGAAGCGTTGACAACTTCACGATCGGTGGTTCCGTGCCCGCCGCTGTGCTCCAAGGATCAGGACCCGGTCCCGCCGTCACCGTTGCGCGCTTCCAAACGGCGCAACGCCTCCTCCCAGCGAAGGCGCCGCTCGTCCGCGGCCAACTCCCACCAGGGGGTACCCCGCTCCCCCAGCCCCTCCTTGGCGCACTGCACCCGCCCCCTGGCCCGCCGTTCGGCATCGGGGTCCTCCGCGCGCAGCGCCGCCGCCACATCCCGGCGGGCCGACATCAGGTGGCCGACCAAGCTCTCACGTACCCGATCGGGCAGGGACGGATCGCTGGCCCGCCAACGCCGTCCCCTGACCACGATGTAGCGGCCGTCCCCGGTACGCTCAGCGTCCGCCATGCCCCGGGATGTGCCCGCCCCCGCTGCCGGGCACACCGCCGCCTCTCCCCTGTCAGGAACCGTCGGCCGCGTGTGGGTCGAGCACGTCGGCGAGCCTGCTCGGGGAGTCACCCCCGTAACCGGCGTCGCGGGCCCGCTCCACGACGGCGTGGGTGGCTTCGAGGCCCCCTTCTGGCACACCCGCCGCCGTCATCGCCGCACGCAGGTGGCCCAGGCTGGCCGAGACCGAATCGAGGGAGGAGCTTTCGGCCCCCGAAAAACTCCCCTCGACGAGGTCGGAGGCCAGCTCGGGCAGAACGTCGGCCGCGAGTCGCGACATCGCCGCGGCGTGCGGGGCCACCAGGTTCACGTCCAGGCCCTGTGCCCGTGCATAGGCGAGGGCGTGCGCGACACCGCCGATCGAGGTCCAGAACTGGCTGAGCAGGGCGACGTCGTAGGTGGCCGCGGCGGAGACCTCCGAACCGAGGTAGTGCGCCGTGCCGCCGAAGGCGGAGAGCAGGTCCCGGTGGGCTTCGTAGGTTTCCCGCGGACCCGAGTACAGGACGCGGGTGGCCCGGGTTCCGATGGTTTCAGCGCCCGTCATGATCGCCCCGTCCAGCAGCGTGATCCCCCGTTCGGCGAGGCGCGCGTCGAGTTCCCTGGTCAGTTCCGGGGTGTCGGCGGTGAGGTTGACGACTACCAGACCGGACAGGTCGGTCTCGCGTGCGGCCCGGTCGAGGACGCTTTCGACCGCCGCGCCGTCGATCAGGCAGAGGACCGCGACACCGTTGGCCGCCAGCGCTTCGGCAGCGGAGCCCGCCAGGTGGGCCCCTTTGCCGACGAGCTGGTCGGCCTTACCGGCCGTGCGGTTCCAGACGGTGGTCGGGTGCCCGGACCGGAGCAGGGACTCCGCGAGGGCCCGGCCCATGGGGCCGAGACCGATCACTGTCACGGGGGCACGGTCAGGCGTCGTCGTGGTCCCGGCGTCGTGTTCGTGTGCTGTGTTTGCTGTCATGGCACCGAACGTAGACTTTGACGCCAGCGTGAAGGTCAAGTCGGTAGCGGGAGGCGCGGTGAGGATCGGCGAACTGGCGCGGCGTGCAGGGGTGAGCACCCGTGCTCTGCGCTACTACGAGGAACAGGGGCTGCTCCGGCCCTGCCGTCAGGCCAACGGTTACCGGGCCTACTCGGAGGCAGACGTGGACCTGGTGCGCCGCATCCGGGTCCTGCTGGCAGCGGGCCTCAACTCCGAGATGGCCCGGGAGGTCCTGCCCTGCTCCACGGACGACGGTCAGGTGGTCGCTCCGGTGTGCGGTGAGCTCGTCACCGAACTGGTGAAGGAGCGGGACCGCATCACCGGCCGGATCGACGAACTGCAGTCGGCCCGCTCTTCACTCGAGGCCATCATCGAGGCAGGGCAGTCGGCGGTTTCCCAACCGAGCGGTACGACCTGACGCTGCGAGGATGTTCCGCGCTCCGGACGGGCGGCGGGTCAGATCCGGCGGGTCAGCCCCAGCACGACCGCGGTGTTGATCGCCGCCAGCGCGATCCACACGACCGCGAAGGCCGCCACCCCGCCGGAACCCAGCGCCGAGAGGCTGCTCGGGGCTCCGAACAGCAGCGAGAAGAACACGGCGGCACCGATGGTCGAGTTTGTACTGCTCCACGCCTTGCGCATCTCCTTGGCCTGCCGGAACTCCGCCTCGGCCTTGCGGGCGTCGGCCTCGGACTTCCGGGCCGCCGCCTCGTATCCGATGAGCCGGTGTTCCAGCTGGGCATGGACCTCGGCTGCGACGGCATCACCGGTCTGGCCACCGGTGATGCCGCTGGCGGGATGTTCGGCGGGCTGGCCTGGGGTGGCCGGGGTGTGTTCAGCCATGTCTGATCCATACCACGACCCCCCGCTGATCAGTCGGGACAGCGCCACCCCGGACCTGGCCGGGTGCGGACGTGCTGGGCGTCAGGGCTTGTGCGCCACCCCGCCGTACTGGTCCATGCCGCGGCGGGTACCGGCCTCGACGGGGTAGGGCCGCCACTCGGGGCAGGGGACCACACCGGGCTCCAGCAGCTCCAGCCCCTCGAACCGGGCGGCGAACTCCTCGGGGCTGCGCAGGAGGTAGGGGACCTCGCCGTGCTTGTTGCCCTCCTCGACGGCCCGGTTGTAAGCCTCGCTCGTGTTGGTGCCGTCGTAACTGGCCAGGTAGCTGCCGGGCGGAAGGGCGGCTAGGGGGCGGCGCACGATCGGCAGTACCTCCTCGTCGGGGATGTGGCCCAGGACGCCCATGAGCATCAGCCCGACGGGACGGTCGAGGTCCAGGGGCGCGGCGGCCCGCCGCAGGACGATGCCGGGGTCGCGCAGGTCTGCGTCGATGTAGTCGGTGACGCCCTCCGGCGCGCCGACCAGGAATGCGCGCGTGCACGAGTACGAGGGGTCGTTGTCCACGTAGACCACGCGGCACTCCGGTGCCACCGCTTGGGCGACCCCATGGGTGTTGTTGGCGGTGGGCATCCCGGTACCGATGTCGAGGAACTGGCGGATGCCCGCCTCGCCCGCCAGGTGGTTCACGATGCCGAGTGGGTCCGGGTGGTGTCGATCTGCCGCGGGGTGCCGGGCTCGACGGGAGCGGACGGGGACGGGTCGTCAGTCATACCTCTACCTCGATACGCAGGGGGTCCCCGCCGCCGAGCGGGTTTCCCGGAGCTCCCGCACCAGGAAAGCCCGCCCTCAGCGGGGATCTACTCGCGGCGAGGGTATACGAGGCCCCGTTCTCGCGCGGATGCGCAGCACTCGGTACAGGCGGCGGCCCCGGCCGGAGGGAACCGTCAACGTGCCGGTACCGTTCTGAAAGACCTCAGGCGAGACTGTCGCGCCATGCTTCCAAGAACCGGAGCAGAGCTACGGAACCAGGGTCCCGCTCACCGGCGCCGCGATCACCGACCCAGGCAGCGCGCCCCTTCGCCGAGGTCAACGCACTCGTCTCGGCGACCGCCCGCTCAGCGGCGAGGACAGCCGCGTGTACGGCCTCGCCGGGGCCCCGCACACCGGCAAGGGCGCCTTCGACCAGCACCAGTCCGTCCACGAACGTCTTGTCGCCGGGACTGGCACCGCCCCGCTCCCGCACCCTGCGAGAAACGGCACCGGTCAAACGTGCGGCGTCCGCGGCTGAGACCGTGTCCAACCCTTCCGCTTCCGCTGCGGCGGCAAGCACCCCGGCACCGGTCAGTGCGGCGAACGTCGACGGGTTGGCCGCTGCGAAGGCTGTGGCGGCAGCGCGCAGGACATCCGCATCGTGGGCATCCTCTGGCAGTTCGAGCAGCACCTGCCGGGCCGCCAGCGCTCCGGAGGAGACCGTGACCCCCAGGTCCCCGTCCCCGAGCCTCGAATCCAGGTCCCGCAGTTCCCCGGCGTGTGCGGGCATCCGATCCAGGGTGTCCGCGAGCACTCGCCTCAGCTCGCTCACCCGATCGGTGCGGCGCACGCGCGGGGCCGCCCCGCCCTCCGGTCCGCCAGCAGCGGCTCGGGGTGCACGCGCGGTCGGCGCGGCCGTGGTTCCCTGGGCGAAGAACGGGGACGCGGCGGGCGCGTCGAGGAGCCCGGCCAGCTCGCCGTCGAGCGACAGGAGGGAAACCGAGGCGCCCGCCATCTCCAGGCTCGTGGCGAACTCCCCCACGTAGTGCCGGTGGACGATGACCCCGCGCTCACTCAGTACCCGGTGGACACGCCGGTAGATCAGGTACAGCTCCTCCAGAGGCGTCGCGCCCAGTCCGTTCACCATTACGGCGACTCGGTCCCCGGCCCCGGGGTCGAGCTCGGCCAGGATCTCGGTGAGGAAGCGGTCGGTAATCTCATCCGCGGTCTCCAAGGCGCCCCGGTGGCTCCCGGGCTCTCCGTGGATGCCGATCCCGACCTCCATCTCGCCCTCGTCCAGGGTGAAGGTGGGCTCGCCCGCCGCGGGGAGGATCGTCGGGGACAATCCCACTCCCATAGTGCGGGTGGCGTCCACGGTCCGCTGCGCCGCCGCGCGGACCGACTCCAGGTCGTCGCCGCGCTCGGCCGCGGCACCGGCGGTCTTGTAGGCGAAGAAGAGCCCCGCCACACCCCGCCGGGTCTCCTGCTTTCCTCTGGGTGCCGACATCACGTCGTCGGTGCCCAGTACCGTCGCCGTCTCGACCCCCTCCGCCGCCACGACGTCGGCTGCCAGGTCGAAGTTGTAGACGTCGCCGCCATAGTTGCCGTAGAGGTAGAGCACGCCAGCGCCCCCGTGACTGGCGCGCGTGGCCGCAGCGATCTGTTCGGCGGAGGGCGACGAGAACACGTTGCCCACCGCCACCCCTGTGGCCAGCCCTTGGCCAACGTAGCCGAGGAACAGCGGCAGGTGCCCTGAACCCCCTCCGGTGACGATACCCACGCGCCCGTCCAGCGGAGCGTCGGCACGGACCAGAGCCCGCCGGTCCACGGTGGCCGCTCTCAAGCGGTCCGGGTGAGCCAGCAGCAACCCCTCAGTCACCTCGTCGACGAAGTCCTCGGGCCGGTTGATGATCTTCTTCTGTGCCACGGTGCGCCTACCTCCCGTTCTCGCGCCCTCCGTCCGCCGGTGGTCAGGCCAGTGCTTCTGCCGTCTCCCGGAGGACCGACAGGTCGGCCTCGGACACGGCGTCCCCGCACACGCGCGCGGGTCCGGCGAACAGACCTTGGACAGCCAGTCCCGCCTTCAGGTGCGGGATGCTGCCCGCTTTGACGGCCGATACCGCTCGCTCGATCAGCGGTTGGGCCGCGCGGACGCCCTCGTCGTCCCCCTTGTTGAGGGCATCGCGCAAGGCCACGAAGGGTGAGGGGAACACCGAGGAGACCCCGGAAACCACTCCCTTTCCGCCGGAGCGGACGAATTCCTCGAAAGCGATGTCATTGCCGGACAGAACCGAGAAGCCGTCGGGGGCGGCCGCCAGGTAGCTCGAGACCGAAGCATCGGTCTCACCACTGATCTTCACGCCGCGGACACCCGCGTCGGCTAGACGGCTCAGGACCTGGGGCCGGGCTTCCGTGGTGGAGCGTGCCCGGAACAGATAGGCGTGGACCTCAGCGTCACCGGCCGCGGCCACCAGGCGCTCGTAGTAGCGCACTAGGGCATCCTCGGGGGCGGGTAGGAAGTGGGGGGTGATCGCGGCCAACCGGCTGGCCCCTGCGTCCACGGCGGCGCGGGCCAGTTGCGCGGCCTGGCGGGGCGCGGCCGCCCCCACGTGGGCGTAGACGCGGTCCGGTCCGAAGACGTCAAGCGCGATCCGGATGAGGCTCAAGCGTTCGTCGTCGTCGAGGGCGGTGAACTCCCCCGTGGTCCCGGCGACGAACACGCCGTCGACCCCCCGGTCGCGTACCGCGGTGAAGAGCTCGGAGGCGCCTTGGGGATCCAGTCCTTCCTCCCTGGTGAACGGGGTGGGAAGGGCGGTGATCACTTGTGCGTGCACGGGCATGCGTGGTTCTCCTCAGGGGAATCGTGATTGGCGCGGGGGGCGGTACAGGGGTCAGGCCGAGACGGTGGCGGCCTCGTCCCGGCGTGCCCGGCGCGTGCGCCAGGCGGAGCGGAGCGGCGGAATGGCGAGCGCGAGCACGCTCACCGCCAGCAGGAGCACTGCGATGGGGCTGGTCAGAATCGTCTGCGTACCGTCGATCTCCAAGGCCCTGCGCAGGTTGCCTTCGGCCAGGTTCCCCAAGATCAGGCCGAGGACGACCGGGCCGGGCGGGATGCCGAAGCGTTTGAGGAACAGGCCGACCAGCCCGAAGGCGAGCATGATCCCCACGTCGAACACGCTGTTGTTCACCGCGTAGGTACCGACCATGCAGAAGACGAGGATGACCGCCCAGAGGAAGTGCTGCGGCAGTTCCAGGAGCTTGGCCACCCCGCGCATACGCAGCAGGCTGATCACCAGGGCGACGACGGTCGCGATCAGCATGATGCCGGCGATGCTGTAGACCAGGTCGGGCTGGTTGGCGAACAGGGAGGGCCCGGGCTGGATGCCCCAGACCACCATGGAGCCGATCATGACGGCCATGACCGAGTCGCCGGGCAAGCCCAGGGCCAGGGTCGTGGTGACGGATCCGCCCAGGGTCGCGTTGGACGAGGTGTCGGCCGCGGTGAGTCCCTCCAGGGAGCCCTTGCCGAACTCCTCCGGCCGTTTGGAGGCCCGGCGCGCCTGGTCCCAACCGAGGATGCCCGCGATGTCACCGCCAGTTGCGGGGACGACGCCGACGACGCCGCCTACACCGCCGCCGACCGCGAGCGGTTTGAACATGGTGCGCCAGTCACCCCGGGTGGGGAACCAGCGGCCGAACGCCTTGATCGGCTCCGCGGCACGGCCCCGCCGGTGCACCAGGATCTGGTTCATCACCTCAGCGATGCCGAACAGACCGATGATCGCGGCGATGAAGGGGATGCCGTCGGAGAGCTCGGTCGCGCCGAACGTGAACCGGGGCGTACCCGTGATCGGATCGCGGCCCAGAGCCGCCAGGAGCAGGCCGAGCACGCCCGCCATGAGCCCCTTCACGATCCGCCCTCCGGACACCCCGACCATCATCGTCAGGCCGAAGACGACCAGGGCGAACATCTCGGCCGGACCGAAGTTCAAGGCCAGCTGTGACAGCGGGACCGCTGCGATCATGAGCAGGATGACACCGACGAGCGTTCCCCATGCGGAGGCGAAGGCTGACGAAGTCAGGGCCAGACCGGCCTTCCCCTGGCGCGACATGGCGTAGCCGTCGAAGGTCGTGGCGATGGAGGCCGGCGTTCCCGGTGTGTTGATGAGGATCGCCGGAACACGGTCGCCGAAGTTGGCCGCGACGTAGATGGTGAGCAATACGGCCAGGCCGGGCAACGGGTCGAGCGAAAGGGTGAAGCCGCTGGCCAAGGCGACGGCCATGGTCGCTGTTACACCGGGGAAGGCACCGACGAGCATGCCCAGGAGGGCGCCAACGGCGATGCACAGGATGACGGTGGGATCCAGCAGCGCGCTGAACCCCTCGATGATCGGACTCATAGTGGCACTCTCAGGAGGACGCCGAACAGCAGGTAGAGGACCCCTGTCGCCAGGACGGGGAAGAGGATCAGCGCCTTCCAGCCGCGGCCGCCGCCGAACCAGGTCAGAGCGATGAACAGGACCGTGGTCGAGACCCGGAAGTCGATGAAGTACCAGAGCACCCCGTATCCCGCGACGGCCGCGAGCATCAGGACCAGGCGCCGGGTGCCCTCACGCGTGGCGGGTTCGGGTGCGGTGTCCGCGGCGGCGTTGGAAGGCCTCCGAAAGGCTTGCACGGCGAGGCAGGCGCTCAGGGCCAGCAGGACGACCGACAACAGTTCGGGCCACCAGCGGGGGCTGAACTGCGTGAGCTGCGCGCCCTCGGGGATCTGCGCGGCCAAAGCGAACACGGACACGGCGAGCAACGCGCCGGCCCCGGCGGGGGCGAGGTCGCGGAGCCTGCGGCGGGGCGCCCGTCCTGTGCCTCCGGCGGCGTTGCCTGGTCAACAGCTCGGGTGGGCACAGCACTCAGTCCTGTTCCGTGATCAGGTCGCCGAAGCGGGCGTACTCCTGGTCGACGAACTCGGCGAACTCGCCCGAGGGCACGTTGACCGGGATGTCCCCGGAGTCGGTGATGACGGAGACGAACTCCTCCGAGTCGGCAGCCTGGTCGAAGGCCTCCTCCAGCTGCTGGAGCACCTCCTCGGGCACGCCGGCCGGAGCTCCGATACCTCCCCAGCCACCGATCACGACGTCCAGGTCCTGCTCGGCGGCGGTCTCCACCCCAGGCAGGGCCTCCGACGGCTCGGAGTCGAAGACCGCGAGGACCCGGATCTGGTCGTCAGCGTGAGCGGGCGCGGTCTCGGACAGGCCCGCGATCACCGCATCCACCTGGCCGCCGACGGCGGCCGTGACAGCGGGGGATCCGCCGTCGAAGGGCACCGGCTGGAACTCGGCGTCGGCGACCTGCCCGAGTTCGGTGGTGGCCGCCTCCCAGATGGACCCGGCCCCCGAGTTGGAGACCGAGACGGAGCCCGGATCGGCCTGGGCGGCCTCGACCAGGTCGTCGAGGGTCTCGTGGGGGCTGTCCTCTGGCACGGCGATAGTAGCGGGGACCGAGACCATCTGTCCGACGAGGTCGTAGTCCGCGGGGTCCACCTCGTAGCCCTGGTGATCGAGCATGACGGTCTCCACCGGCAGATATCCGATGCTGTAGCCGTCCGCGGAGCGTCCGGCCAGGTCCTCCAGGCCCACGGAACCGGCTCCGCCGCTGCGGTTCTCGACGACGATGCCCTGTCCGAGGACCTCCTCCATCTCGGAGGCGAGGGTGCGGGCCGCCAGGTCCGAGGCGCCTCCGGCCTCGTAGGGCACGACCAGGGTGAGGTCCTCGCTGGGGTACTCCCCCGCGTCCTCGTTGACGCCGCCCCGGTCGGCGCACCCCGCGGTCAGGGCGGTGATCGCCAGTGCGGACGCCGTCAGGCGGAAGGTACTGGAACGCATGGTGCTCTCCGGTGTTTCGGTGGTGTCGGCTCCGTAATGGCGTCGCGGGACATGAGCCGTGGGACGGGGACCGGGTGTTCAGTGGCTACCCGGGGTCAGTCGGATCCGGGGGTCGTGTAGGGCTCCCTGAGCCTGAGCCGGGCGTTGTCCAGGTGCCCGCGGAGCTCCTCGAAGACCGCGTCGGGCTCACCGGTCTCGACCAGTCCGGCCAGTACCTCGTGCGCGGCGACTGAGGGTCCGAGGTCGGTGTAGCGCTCGTTGGACGCCAGGAGCAGGACCTCGATGGTCGGTCGGTACTGCGCCCACACGTCAGCGAGGCGCCGGTGTCCGGCTACGTCGTAGAAGACGGAGTGGAACCGCACGTCGGCGGCGGTGAAGGCCTCCGGGTCGTGTGCCTCTCGCGCCCCACGCATCTGTTCGAGCGGAGGTCGGAGCTCCCGAGCGAGCCTGTTCCGGTCGCGCCCGATCCCGATCTCCAGGGCCAGGCGCTCCAGCGAACCCCGTAGGGAGAAGAGCTCGTCGATGTCCTCACCGTTCAGTCCGACGACCGTGGCACTTCGGCGGTTGGTGTCGATGAGCCCTTCGGAAGCCAGGGTCTTGAGTGCGTCACGGATCGGGCCGCGGCTCAGGTTGAACTGTTCGGCCAGGTGCCCTTCGACCAGCGACGTTCCCGGGGCGTAGCGCCCGGTGATGATCAGGCGCCGGAGCTCACTGGCGACCTTGTCACCCAGTGCCTGGTGCTTGATCGGCAGGATCTCCGGCATGATGTCCTTTCGGTTAACCGTTAACGGTTAACGGTTAACCAGATTGGCTCACCGTGTGACGTGTGTCAATAGCTGCAACGAGGGGCACCTGAGTGAGTGTTGCGAGGTCGGGCGCGCTTTCCTTGCGTTGCAGGGGCTCCCAGCGGAGAGAACCCGAGGATTCCGATCTCCGACCCGGACCTCGGCCACGCCAAGACAGCGGCCAGTGGCCACCGTCGGTAATCAGAATGTTTCCCAAGAGTGAACTTTCAGCGCTCAACGACCCCCTCGACCACCGGTGCTGTGAAACGGGCCGACGCGTTCCCGCTGATTCACACCGCGAGACCCCGAGGAGTGCACGCTGGCATCCGGGCGAGCCGGCTTCAGTGGAAGCCACCGTGAATCGGCTGCAGGATGAGCAAGGCCATGACTCTGGGGATCAGCTACATGACCCCGGGCGATCGAACCTTCGCCCAGGTCAGCGCGGTCGGCCCGTGGGGGCGCCGAGCGGGCGGGCGCGCTCGCCCGACACGGAATGTGGGAAGCCCTGTAGGACAGGAGTTGTGGGTGTTGCGCGATGGGTCTAAAGTCCGGGTTGTGACATAAGACTGAACCGTCCCGTCACCCCCAGCCACCCTCTTGGACAGGATCTCCTTGGCCCCCCGCTGCCCGTACGCCGAGCTCCACTCCGCCGACTTCCACGCGGACCCGCACGCGGTCAACCGCCGTATGGTCCAAGAGCACGGGCCCGTCTTCCCCGCGGAGATCTTCCCCGGGATCAGGGCCTGGATCGTCGCCGACTACTCGAAGATCACCGCCTGGTGCCGGGACACCCGCACCTTCCGCCGCGACTCGCGCCTGTGGCGGGACTGGCGGGAAGGCCGGATCCCCGACGACGCGCCCGCCGTCGCGATGATGATGCACCGGCCCAACCTCCTCTTCACCGACGGCGACGAGCACGCCCGGCTCAAGCGCTCGGTGGTCGACTCCCTCGGGCGTATCCCGGAGAGCAGGGTCGGCGACATCACCCGCCTGCACGCCCACACCCTCATCGACGCCTTCACGGAGCGGGGCCGCGCCGATCTGGTCTCCGAGTACGCGCGCCTGCTGCCGCTGCTGGTGCTCTGCGACCTGTTCGGTTTCTCGCGCGACGTCGGTGAGCGGGTCCTCAACTCCTTGAGCGACCTGTGGGACGGCATCGACGCCGCCAAGGCCAACGGCGAGTACGAGCGCGCCCTGTCCGACGCGATCTCCGCCAAGCACGCCGCCCCCGGGGAGGACGTCACGTCGTGGCTGCTCCAGCACCGGGCCGGGCTCTCCGACGAGGAGATGCTGCACCAGCTGGTCGTGACCATCGGCGCGGGCGCCGAGCCCACCGCCAACCTCATCTCCGGAACCATGCGAGCGCTCATGGCGGACGCCGAGGTCAGGCGCGCCTTCAACAGCGCCCGGGTCGGGGTCGGTGAGGCGATCGACCAGGTGCTCTGGCGCGACCCGCCAGTCAACAACTACCCCGTCCTCTACCCGGTGGAGGACGTGCGGGTCGACCTCGACACGGTGATCCGGGCGGGCGAGCCGGTCCTGCTCGGGTACGCGGCCGCGCACGCCGAACTGTCCGGAGGGGGTCCCGACATCGAGCTGGGCAACCGCGCCCACCTGGCCTTCGGTGTCGGCCCGCACCGCTGCCCCGCCCAGGGGTTCGCCTACGCCATCGCCCAGGTCGGGGTGGAGACGCTGACCAGACGCCTCTCCGACGTGCGGATAGCGGAGGGCGACGCCCAGTGGCGCCCGGCGCCGTTCGCGCTGGCACTGTCCCAACTCCCCGTCATGTTCACCCCCGTACCCCCGAAGGGCACCACACCGCCATGGCAGCAGACATCCCCGTCCTCCACCCCTACGACCTCCACCGACAGACAGCCCGACTACGCGAGCGAGGCCCCGTCGTCGAAGTTGAGATCACTGGTGGCGTGGTTGTTCGGGCGCTGACCGGCCACGACGTCATCACCGAGGCCCTGGCCCACCCGGACGTGCGCAAGGAGGCCCGGCACTGGCGTCCCTGGACCCGAGGCGAGATCCCCATGGACTGGCCGCTGATCTCCTGGATCGCCCCGGACAACATGCTCACCGCGGACGGTGACCGGCACCGCCGCCTGCGCACCCTGGTCTCTCAGGCGTTCACCCCCCGCCGGGTGGAGGTCCTGCGGCCGCGCGTCGAGGAGATCACCGACGAGCTCCTGGACTCCGCCGAAGCCGCCGGTCCCGGGCCGGTCGACCTCAAAGCCGCGCTGTCGCTGCCCCTGCCCATGACGGTGATCTCCGAACTGTTCGGGGTCGGCGTCGAGCACCGGGACACCCTGCACACCCTGGTGCACCGGGTCTTCGACGCGACCACCACACCGGAGGTGGCGGCCCAGACCAACACCGACCTGCAAGCCTTCCTGGCCGGGCTGGCCGAGGCCAAGGCGGTGGACCCCGGGGACGACCTCACCAGCGCCCTGCTGGAGGCGCGCGCCGAGGGGGACGAGAAGCTCTCCCACACCGAGCTCGTGTGGACCCTCATCCTCATGATCGGCGCGGGCTACGAGACCACGATGAACCTCATCAGCAACGCCGTGCACGCGCTGCTCACCCACCCCGAACAGCTCGCCCAGGTGCGGAGCGGCGAGGCCTCGTGGGCCGACGTCGTGGAGGAGACCCTGCGCTGGGACGGCAGCATCCAGTACCTGCCGCTGCGCTACACGGCGGCCGAGGTCACGCTGTCCGGGGTGCGCGTGCCCGAGGGCGAGGCCCTGCTGATGGGCTTCGGCGCCGCGGGCCGCGACCCCGCCCAGCACGGAGCGGACGCGCACGTCTTCGACCTCACGAGGAAGCAGCGCGGGCACCTGGCGTTCTCGCACGGCCCGCACTTCTGCCTGGGCGCGGGGCTGGCCCGGCTGGAGGGAATCACCGCCCTGGAGAAGCTGTTCACCCGCTTCCCGGACATCCGCCTTGCCGAGGGCGAGGAGGTCCCCGAGGCCCCGTCCATCGTCTCCAGGGGCGCCGAGCGCCTCCCGGTGGTCCTGGGCTGAGGCACTACCCGACTTCAGCTACCGAGGCGAAGGGGCTCAGAGTGACCGCTCGTCCGCGTTGATCCCCAGCTGGCGGAGGCGCCGGTACAGGGTCGTACGCCCGATGCCCAGCGTCGCCGCGGCCTCGGACTTGTTGCCGCCAGCGATATTCAGGGCTCTGAGAATGGCCTCGCGCTCAGCCGTTTCAAGGGGGGTCAGTCGGCGCCGCGGCGGTGCCTGCCGGAGGTGCTGCGGCAGGTGTCGGCGCTGGATGACCGGAGCCTGCGCCCCGCTCACCACCGCGGCCAGGGTGTCGGACAGTTCGGCGACGTTTCCCGGCCAGCTCCACTGCACGAAGGCCTGCAGCGCCGCTGGTGTCAGGGCGTGTCGGCCGTCCGGGTCGACACGGCTGAGGACCTGCTTGACGAGGCCGGGGATCCGTTCCGGGGCTCGGGCCAGGGCCACGGTGCGTTCTGCCGGACCGGTCTCGTCGACCAAGGTGCGCACAGCCGCACACGCCTGCTCGCGGCATGCCGTGAGCAGGAGGGTGCTCGTGCGCCGCCCCGCGGATACGGCCGCCCGGTGCTGGGTGACGAGTTGGACCAGCTGGCGGGTTTCGTGTTCGGGGACGTTCTCGCCGCGCCGGACCAGTACATCCGTGCCCTCCGCCAGGAGGTCGGCGATCTCGGCCCAAGGCGTGGTCGGCCCCGGCGCGACGGTGACGACCTCGAGACCCGCTCCGGCGCGGTCCCGGTTCGCGTGCAGCTCTTCGGCGACCGTCGCGCGGCCTGACCCGCGCGGCCCCTCCACGATGGTCAAACCGCTGTCGGTGGCCTCCAACGCGGGTGCCGGCCCGAGGACGTGGCGGGTCGGCTCGGTGCGGCTTGCGCCGCGTTCACCCGGGGAGGAGAAGTGGAGGACGAAGTGGGCCCGCGGCCCGCCGGCCACCCGTCGTGCCAGCACCTCCGAGGCCGCCCCGTCGAGTGAGAGGCGTGCGGTGTCGCCGCTCGACCAGTCATGGGCGTTGAGCAGCTCCCAAAGCGTGACATGGGAGTTGACGCTCACGTACGGCAGACCCGGCGTGTTGACCAGTATGGACTCGTGGTCCATCACCACCGTCGGCCGGCCGGAGTTCCTGAACCGCATGAACGACATGGCCAGCGCGAGGTCCTGGGGCCGGGCCGAACTCCGCAGCCGCTCTTCGATCTGGTGGCCGATCTCCAGGGTCAGCGACAGCATCATCGGATTGGCGACCTCGATCGGCCCGCCGACCGAGACCGAACCGAGGACTGATCCGGCGGGTGTGCACACGGGAGCCGCCGCGCAGGCGAGGGCGGAGAGGGCGTCGTTGTAGTGCTGGCTGCCCTCGACGTAGACGGCACGCCGCTCGATCATCGAGGTCCCGAGCCCGTTGGTGCCGACGGAGTCTTCGGAGTAGTCGAACCCCTCCGCCGCGTGCACGCTGTCCAGACGCCGGAGCACGCTGCTGTCCGCGGCACGGCGGGAGACGATGTTGCCGGTGCTGTCGCTGAGGAACACCGTGGCACCGGTGTCGGCCAGCTGGTGCTGCCAGCGGTCGAGGACGGGCGCCGCCGCCCGGCACAGGATGGATTCGGTGTCGATGTCCTGGTAACGCTGGCTCAGTCCCGCGGTGTCGACGCTGTTGCCGATCGACCGGCGCCAGCTCCGAAGGATCAGGTCCGGCACCACCCCCTCGGCCCGAACCTCGCCGCGGAGTCCGACGCGCATGAGTTCCTGGCGGGTCTCCCGGACCACATCTGGCATCGAATCGCCTCCTATGCCGGTTCAGCTCTGCACGTGGACTTCTGGCAACTGTGCCCTCGAAGCCGCCGCAACTCCAATACGCGATGCGTCCGGCAATATTTCGTTCCGAGTATCAGCGCAGTTAACGGCACGTGTCGAACTGTGTTTCAGATCGGAACACCGCTGCTCCGGCCTGCTCTCCCACCATGGTGTCACGAACGTGAGGCACACCACATAGGCCGTTCAGGCCGGAGGAGACAAGCACCATGGGAGCCAACCCCGACCAGACCCGCTGGCTCGACGCACTCGTCGTCGGTGCGGGTTTCGGCGGCATCTACGCGCTGCACAAGCTGCGCAACGAACTCGGCCTCGACGCGGTGGCCGTCGACAAGGCGGGCGGAGTGGGCGGCACCTGGTACTGGAACCGGTACCCGGGTGCGCTGTCGGACTCCGAGAGCTTCGTCTACCAGTACTCGTTCGACCGGGAGCTCTACGAGCAGAACCCGTGGCGGACGAAGTACGTCACCCAGCCGGAGATCCTCGAATACCTCAACGGGGTCGTCGACCGCTACCGGCTGCGCGAACACTTCCGGCTCGAGACGGGCGTGACGGGGGCCGAGTTCGACGAGGAGACCGGAACCTGGACCGTGCGCACCGACCGCGGCCTGGTATTCCGGTGCCGCTACCTGGTGACGGCGGTCGGTCTGCTCTCCGCCACCAACCTGCCCCGCATCCCCGGCATCGAGGACTTCCGGGGACGGGTCGTGCACACCGGAGCGTGGCCGGAGGGCCTCGATCTCACCGGCAAGCGCGTCGGCGTCATCGGCAACGGGTCGACCGGCGGCCAGGTGATCACGGCGATCGCACCCGCCGTTGAGCACCTGACGTCGTTCCAGCGCACGCCCCAGTACACCGTGCCCGCCGGAAACCGGGAGCTGACCGCCGCGGAGCAGCGGTCCCACCGCGAGAACTTCGAGGACAAGTGGGAGCACGTGCGCAACTCCAGCGTCGCCATGGGCTTCGAGGAGAGCGCCGTCCCCACCTTCAGCGTCTCCGCGCAGGAGAGGGAGCGGATCTTCCAGCGCTCCTGGGACGAGGGCGGCGGTTTCCGCTTCATGTTCGAGACCTTCAGCGACATCGCCACCGACCCGGCCGCGAACGAGGAGGCGGCGGAATTCATCCGCCGCAAGATCGCCGAGATCGTCGAGGACCCCGAGACCCGGCGCAAGCTCACCCCTACCGGTGTGTACGCGCACCGGCCGCTGTGCGACTCGGGCTTCTACGAGACGTTCAACCGCCCGAACGTCAGCCTGGTCAACATCAAGGAGAACCCGATCGTCCGCATGGACCGGGACGGGGTCGTCACCGAGGACGGCACCGCGCACGGGCTCGACGTGCTGGTGTGCGCCACCGGGTTCGACGCGGTCGACGGGAACTACAAGCGGGTCGACATCCGCGGCCGGGACGGCGAGCTGCTCAAGGACAGCTGGGCCGACGGGCCGACCAGCTACCTCGGTGTCGCCACCACCGGCTTTCCGAACATGTTCATGATCTTGGGCCCGAACGGCCCGTTCACGAACCTGCCGCCGTCGATCGAGACGCAGGTGGACTGGATCGTCGAGACCGTGCAGCACACGCTCGACACCGGCGTTTCCTGGCTCGACGTCAAGCCGGAGACCCAGGCCGCATGGACGGAGACCTGCGCCGACATCGCCAACCAGACGCTGTTCCCGCAGGCTGCCTCCTGGATCTTCGGTGCCAACATCCCCGGCAAGAAGCGCACCGTCATGTTCTACCTGGGCGGGCTGCAGAACTACCGTGCACTGCTGTCCGAGGAGTCCTCCGCTGACTACCCCGGCTTCGTCACCAGCGCCGACACTCTCGTACCGGCCGTATCCGGACCTGCCTTAGAACCGGCCGGGCCTCCCGGCCCGCCAGAAGTACCACGAATGCCAGAAGTGCCGCGAAAGGACCAGCAGTGACCAGGTACGCAACCGTCGACCCCGCCACGGGCAAGCTGGTGCGCGAATTCCCCGTCATCTCCGACGCCGAGGCAGAGCGGGCACTCGGGCGCGCCGCCGACGCCTACCGCGGCTGGCGCGGGACCGACCTCGCCGAACGGGCCGCCGTGCTGACCCGTACGGCCGAGCTCTACCGGGAGAACGCCGCCGAGCTGGCCGAGCTGACGACCCTGGAGATGGGCAAGCCCATCGCACAGGCCAGGGGCGAGATCGAGCTGTCGGCCAAGATCTTCGACTACTACGCCACGACGGGCCCGAAGTTCCTCGCCGACGAGGAGCTCGACATCGCCGGATCCGGTCGGGCCGTGGTACGCACGGCTCCGATCGGGCCGCTCCTGGGGATCATGCCGTGGAACTTCCCCTACTACCAGGTGGCCCGCTTCGCCGCGCCGAACCTGCTGCTGGGCAACACCGTCCTCCTCAAACACGCCGGCAGCTGCCCGCAGCAGGCACTGCGCATCCACGAGATCGCCGAGGCGGCCGGCACGCCGGACGGCGTCTACCAGAACGTCTTCGCCGACACCGACCAGGTCGCGTCCATGATCGCCGACCCGCGGCTGCAGGGCGTATCACTGACCGGATCCGAACGGGCTGGCAGCATCGTCGGCGGACTGGCCGGGAAACACCTGAAGAAGTGCGTGCTGGAGCTGGGGGGCTCGGACCCGTTCCTCGTTCTCTCCGGGACCGACCTGCAACAGGCGGCCTCAGCTGCCGCCACCGGGCGTTTCGCCAACACCGGTCAGGCCTGCACCTCCGCGAAGAGGATCATCGTCGAGGCCTCCGTGTGGGACGAGTTCCTGCCGGGATTCCTGGCCGAAGCGGAGAAGTGGCGCACCGGGGACCCGATGGACGCCGAGACCCGGCTCGGGCCGATGTCGTCGCTGTCGGCCCGCGACGAGCTGGCGGAGCAGGTCGCCGACGCCGTCGCCCAGGGTGCCACGCTCCACATGGGGGGCGGGATCCCCGACGGCGACGGTGCGTTCTACCCGGCCACGGTCCTCTCCGGGGTCACCCCGTCGATGCGCGCCTACCACGAGGAGCTTTTCGGCCCGGCGGTCGTGCTGCACAAGGCGGAGTCGGCGGATGCCGCCGTCGAACTGGCCAACGATTCGCCGTACGGGCTGGGCAGCACCGTGTTCGCCCGCAGCCAGGCCCAGGCCGACGCCGTCGCCGATCGTCTCGACGCCGGAATGGTGGGCATCGGCACCACGGTCAAGAGCGCCCCGGATCTGCCCTTCGGCGGGGTGAAGAACTCCGGGATCGGACGCGAACTCGGCCGCTTCGGCCTCGACGAGTTCGCGAACAAGAAGCTCATCCGGATCGCCTGAACGACGGCGGTCCGGCAACGACTGCAGGAGGACACACATGCGCGCAGCTGTCTACTACGGAAACGGTGACCTGAGGATCGAGGACGTCCCCGAGCCGACCCCCGGGGACGGACAGGTGAAGGTGCGGGTGAGCCGCAACGGGATCTGCGGAACCGACCTGCACGAGTACTACGACGGGCCGATCTTCATCCCGCCCGCCGATCCGCACCCGCTGACCGGCAGGAGTATGCCGCTGGTCATGGGACACGAGTTCTCCGGTGTGGTCACCGAGACCGGTCCGGGCGTCACGGGCGTGCAGGAGGGCGACCCCGTCGCCATCGAGCCGATCTACCGCTGCGACCGGTGCAGGGCGTGCCGCACCGGCAGCTACAACGTGTGCAGCACGATCGGTTTCCACGGGCTCATGGCCGACGGCGGCATGGCCGAGTACACCGTGGTCCCCCAGCACCAGGTCCACGTGCTGCCCGACGGCGTACCGGTCGAGACAGGTGCGCTGGTCGAGCCCATGGCGGTCGCCTACCACGCGGCTGTGAAGGGGCAGGTGAACGACCAGAGCAGGGCACTGGTCTACGGCGCCGGGCCGATCGGTATCGGCATCTGGTTCGCCCTGCGCGGGATGGGGCTGAGCGAGATCGACGTGGTCGAACCGTCGGCCACCCGACGGAAGGCGATCGAGGCGCTCGGTGCCCGCACGCTCGACCCGTCCGAAGTGGACGTCCCGGAGCTGATCGCCGACCGCACCAGCGGCGAGGGGGTGGACGCCGCCTTCGACGCGGCGGGCGTCGCCCCTGCGATCGAGTCGGCGGTGCAGTCCGTAGGCGAGCACCGGCCGCTGGTCAGCGTCGCGATCTACGACCAACCACTGGTCACACCGCTGATCCACTTGGTACTGCGGGAGCGCCGCATCCAGGGGACCCTCTGCTACACCCGCGACGACTACCGCGCCGTCATCGACCTCATGGCCCGCGGCCACTACGACACGACCGGCTGGGTCGACACCGTTCCGCTCAGCGGCGTCGTGGAGCAGGGCTTCGAGGAGCTTCGGGCAGGGCGGCGGATGAAGCTGCTCGTCGACCCCGCTGGTTGAGCCGCCACCCCATCGCTCTTCCCCCGAACCCGGCGCTGTCTACCGCCCCGGACGGCCGGGGCGCCGCGCGGGTCCGCGCGGGCGCTACCCCGAACCGCCGCACACCCCCGACCGACAGGAGAAGGCCATGACCGTCGCACACGTCACCGGCGCCGCCCAGGGCATCGGCAGGGCGATCGCACTGCGGCTCGCCCAGGACGGCCACGACGTGGCCGTCTCGGACCTGCCCGGCAAGCAGGAACAGCTCGAATCCACCAGCCAGGACATCACCGCCCTCGGCGTCCGCTCGGTCGCCCTGAACGGCGACGTCTCCGAGGCCGCGTCGGTGTCCGGCCTGGTCACCGGCACCGCGGACCAGCTCGGCTCACTGGACGTGATGGTCGCCAACGCTGGGGTCGCCCAGACGAAGGCGCTGCTGGACGTCACCCCCGACGAGTACGACCGCGTGCACGCGGTCAACGGCCGCGGCATCTTCCTGACCTACACGGAAGCCGCCCGGCAGATGATCCGCCAGGGGAACGGCGGCAAGATCATCGGCGCCTGCTCGATCGCGGGGCACAAGGGCTTCGGTCTGCTCGGCGTCTACAGCTCCTCCAAGTTCGGTGTCCGGGCGCTCACCCAGGCCGCTGCCCAGGAATGGGCCGAGCACGGCATCACCGTCAACGCCTACTGCCCCGGCATCGTCGACACGCACATGTGGGTCGAGGTGGACCGCGACCTCGGTGCCATCAACAACGTGGGGACGGGCGAGTCCATGCGGGCCATGGCACAAGGCATCACGCTCGGCCGTGTCGCCACCGGTGACGACGTGGCCGGGTACGTGTCCTACCTGGCGGGGCCGGACTCCGACTACATGACGGGACAGTCCGTGCTCATCGACGGCGGGATGCTGTTCACCTGACGGGAGGGCAGGTACAGGGAGCGGGGTACCCGGCGGGGAGCCGGTTGCCCCGCTCCCTCCTGTCGGATCCCGGTACGCCACGGACGAACCGCAGCACCCACCCGGCCCCATCCCGTACCCCGGTGTCCTGTTCGCGTCGTCCGCGCTTGTCCGCCGCCCCTTGACACACCGGCGGCCACTCGGCATTTCGGTGCTCGGAAGGCGTGCCCCGCGTCGGCTCCCACGGCTTGTCGCTGGTCCGCGCCCCGCAGCTCCCCTCCCCGCCACCCGAAACACGGCGCGGCCGCGTGTTTCCATTTATTCCTTCTGCGAATGGATCAAGTGATATTTGGACATTGTCCTGTATGACACACCTGGTTAAGCTCCAGGAGTCAGAGCAGTACACGGGAAATTAACACGAAGGGAGGGTTGAAGATGGACCTGCGCCAACTCGAGTACTTCGCCAAGGTCGCCGAACACCGGCACTTCGGGCACGCCGCCGATGAACTGCACATCACCCAGCCGCCGCTGTCCCAGACGATTTCCGCGCTGGAACGGGAGCTGCAGGTGACCCTCCTGGACCGCACCACCCGTCGCGTCGAACTGACCGAGGCAGGCCAGGTCCTCCTGACCCACGCCAAGGACATCCTGGGTCTCACGGAAGCCGCCAAGGGAGAGGTCGTCGAGATGGCCAAGGGCTCCCGCGGAACAATCAGACTCGGTGTCATCGGCTCGGCCATGTACCTGCAGCTACCGGCTGTCGTGCACGCACTCCGCGGCGCCTTGCCGGAGGCCGGCATCCAGGTGGTGCCCGAGTACTTCACCTCGCCCCAGATGCGGATGCTGGGCGACCACCGGTTGGACATCGGACTCGTCCGCAACTCGGTCCCGGACGACACCATAGACACGGTGTCCCTCGGCTACGAGTCGCTCGCCGTGGCAGTGCGCGACGAAGACGTCCTGGGCCGCACCGTCGCACAGCAGGAACTCGCGAACCGCAGCGTCCTCTGCTACCCGGCGGACCAGTCCATCATCGGACGGCTGGTCCAGCACTCGCTGGTAGACGGCCTGACGGACCCTCCGTCCTTCATCGAGGTCCCGCACACCTCCAGCATGCTGGCCATGGTCGCCGCCGGCGTCGGTGTCGCGGTGATCCCCGAATCCGCGACCGTGCTGCAGCTCGCCGGCGTGCGCTACGCCCGTATAGGGGACCTTCCCCGAATCGGCCTCGAAGCCGCGTTCCGCAAGAGGGAAATGAGGCCCTTGGTTCGCGCAGCGGTCGAGGTCATCGAATCAGTCGACATCCCTCGGCTGTCGGACCATCCCTAGGAGCATTCACATGGCACCAACCCCCCGGCAGAGGTGTGCCCAATTCGCTGCCGCCATGGCGGGCACCTTAGTCCTGACGGCATGCGCGCAAGGCGCTGCATCCGACGAAGCGGAGACGACGGAACTCGAGCTGGCCACGTTCGTCGGACCGAGCACCCCCTACGGCGAGGTCCTGACCGAGTTCGCCGAACAGGTCTCGGCGGACACGGAAGGCAGGGTCACCGTGGAGATTTTCTGGAGCGGCTCCCTGCTCTCGGGCGAGGACATCCTGAACGGCGTCGAAACCGGACGCGTGGGCATGGGCTACGTCAATACGTCCTATCATCCGACAGAATTGCCGCTGTCCCAGCTGGTCTCGGTCCCCTTCCAGACGGACAGCACCGAGACCGCCCAAGCAGCTTGGAACGAGCTGCTCGAGACCAACGGGGCCTTCGCCGCCGAGTGGGAGTCAAACAACGTGGTGAACCTGGGGATCCAGTCCGTGACCCCCATGATCGTCAGCGGCGAGAACGGGCCGACGGGCGTCGAAGAGATCTCGGGGCAACGGATCCGGGCCACCGGCTACACCGCCCAGGCCGTCCAGCTGGCCGGCGGCAGCCCCGTCGGACTGACCATCAACGAGCTCTACGAGTCCCTCGAACGCGGGGTCATCGACAGCTACACGTCGATGAACCTGGGCACCGTGCCTTCCCTCAGCCTCCACGAAGTCTCCCCGTACATAGCCGACCCGGGCCTCGGCATCTACTCCATCGTCGGCCTCGTCGTCAACCAGGACACCTTCGACGGCCTGAGCGGAGCAGACCAGGAAGCGCTCGGCGCCGCCGGGCGCGACCTCGGCGAAAACTACCTCGAGACCGTCGACCGGGTCGAGGACGAGGCGTGTTCGACCATCGAGGAGGCCGGCGGCAGCGTCACCGTTTGGGACGCACCCGAGGTCGACGCGTGGCGGGACCTCGTCGGTGACGAGCTGATGGACAACTGGAAGGCGGACGTCGCCGACACCGGGAGCGGTACCGACGCCGACGGGTTCGCCGCAGCGTACGCCCAGGCGATCGAGGCGAATCCCACCGACGCCGAAGGGGCTCTGGGACGATGCGCGAGCCAGTAGACCCCCGAACCGACCGCACACGCGGCGCCGGCTCCCTGGTGAGCCGGTTCACCACCGTGCCCCTCGGCTACTTCACCGCGTTCGTCATGGCGGCGCTGCTGGGGCTGACGCTGACCGACGTCGCGCTCCGGACACTCTTCGGCCGCGGCATCGACGGCACACTCGAATACACCGAGACCCTGCTGGTCATCGGCGTCTTCGCCTCCCTTGCCTATGCGCAGAGCACCGGAACCCACATCGCCACCTCCGTGGTGACGTCCAACGTCCCGGCGCCGCTCGCGAGGACGCTCAACGCCGTCGTCGGCGCTGTCGGCGCCCTCGTCCTTTCAGTCACCGCATGGGCCGCCGGGGAACGCTTCCTGCAGTCGCTGGCGACGAACGAATACGCCATGGGCGTCGCACGGGTGGACCTGTGGCCGGCGAGGCTCGCCGTGGCCGTGGGCCTGGCCGTCTACCTGTTCGAGTACCTGCGCACCATCCACCGCGGCCCGTCCCGCGTGTCACTGATCGAAGAAGGCCGCTCGGAGTTCGAGCACGAAGTGAAGCGGGCCGAAAATGACTGAAGGCATCATCGTCACGATCGCGGTCGTCGTCCTGCTGCTGTTCATCGTCTCGGAAGTCCCCATCTGGGTCGGTCTCCTGTCCTCCGGGGCGGTCGGGCTGCTCCTGTTGGACGGCTTCACCCTGACGGCCAGTGCCCTGGGGACCACCGCGTTCAGCATGGTCTCCAACTACTCCCTCTTCGTCATCCCGATGTTCATCCTGATGGGCGTCCTGGCGAGCAACTCGGGCATCGCGTTCGACATCTACGACGTGGCCCGGCGTGTGACGAGGAGGGTCCCCGGCGGGTTGGGCGTCGCGACGGTCCTGGCCGCCGGCGGGTTCTCCGCCGTCACCGGTTCCAGCGGCGCCACGGTGGCCACGGTCGGCAAGGTCGCCGTCGGAGAGATGACGCGCAACGGCTACCGGGCGAACCCCTCCGCGGCCCTGGTCGCGGCGGGCGGTACCCTCGGCGTCCTGATCCCTCCCAGCGTCATCCTGGTGATCTACGGGTCCCTCACGACCCAGTCCATCGGAACGCTGTTGCTGAGCGCGGTCGTCCCGGGGCTCCTCACCTTGGCCGCCTACGCGGTCACGGTCGTCGTCCTGTACAAGGCCGGAAGGCTGACCGCCGACGGACGCGCGGCCTCGAAGGACCGCCCGTCGGGGCCGTCGGGATCAGCGGGGCCGGACACCGCTCAAGCAGGAGGGGGCCTTGCGCTGGCCCGGGCGGACGCCGCGCCGAGGACCCGGGTGCCCAGGAAGAGCGTCGCCGGAACGGCCTACATCCTGCTGCTGTTCACGATCGTCATCGGCGGCATCTACTCAGGGATCTTCACCGCAACCGAGTCAGGTGCCATCGCCGCGGCGGTCGGCGTGGTGATCCTGGTGGTCAGGACGTACCACCGGGGAGTCCGCCGGACGGCGGTGACCGTTCTGGACTCCTTCAAAGAGGCAACGGCGATGTCGAGCATGATCTTCGGACTGCTCATCGGCGGATCGGTGTTCTCGTACTTCCTGGTGAAATCGGGCCTGCCCTCGGACGCGGCCCAGATGGTCGACGAAGCCGGGATGAGCAGCTATGCGCTTCTCGCCGTGGCACTGCTCATCATGCTGGTCCTGGGATTCTTCCTCGACTCCCTCTCCATCCTGATCATCGCCATTCCCCTGATGTATCCGATCATCTCCGCGGAAGGGCTCGACCCGATCTGGTTCGGAATCCTCACCGTGAAGGCCATCGAGATCGGTTTGCTGACCCCGCCCTTCGGAATCAACGTCTTCGTTGCGCTCGGTACCTCCAAGAAAACCACCCTCGACGGGATCTTCCGGTCGGTGCTCCCCTTCATCGTCGCCGAAGTCGTCGTCATCCTCATTCTCATCGCCTTCCCAAGCCTGACCTCGTTCCTGCCGTCACTCGTCGGCAGCTGACCGCACGCAACCGGAAAGCAGGAAACTCCATGGCACTGCGCCTACACCACACGAACGTCTGCTCGGACGACATGCACAAGCTCCAGTGGTTCTACGGAGACGTCCTCGACCTGTTCCAACTCCCACAGCCCCCGATGGTCGGCGACACCGAATCCGACCAGGACGGCTCCGAGGAATGGGGCGACTCCGCCGCCTTCTTCGTCGCCGGACACGAAACCGAACTACAGATCCACGCCACACTCCGACGCCCCTACGTCAGCCACGAACACAAACACGCGATCAACCCCCTGGCCAACGGCCACTTCTGCTTCCGAACCGACACCATGGACGAAGTCCTGGCCCGACTCGACCACCACGGAATCCCCTACTCCGACTACGGCTACTGGGCAGTCCAAGGATGGCGACAGGTCTTCCTCTCCGACCCCGCAGGCAACATCATCGAAATCCACCAGGTCGACGAACTGGGCGAGCTCGTCGAATTCGAGCCCGAAGGCCCTCTGCGCCTACACCACATCAATGTCTGCTCGGACGACATGCACAAGCTCCAGTGGTTCTACGGAGACGTCCTCGACCTGTTCCAACTCCCACAGCCCCCGATGGTCGGCGACACCGAATCCGACCAGGACGGCTCTGAAGAATGGGGCGACTCCGCCGCCTTCTTCGTCGCCGGACACGAAACCGAACTACAGATCCACGCCACACTCCGACGCCCCTACGTCAGCCACGAACACAAACACGCGATCAACCCCCTGGCCAACGGCCACTTCTGCTTCCGAACCGACACCATGGACGAAGTCCTGGCCCGACTCGACCACCACGGAATCCCCTACTCCGACTACGGCTACTGGGCAGTCCAAGGATGGCGACAGGTCTTCCTCTCCGACCCCGCAGGCAACATCATCGAAATCCACCAGGTGGACAAGGGCGAATAACGACGATGGCGAACAACACCAACAAGACGGTCGTCGTCACGGGGGCCAACGGGGTCTTGGGCCGCGCGCTGACCGGGCAGCTGGAGGCGACGGGGTACACGGTCGTCGGCGTCGACCGTGAAGCGGCCGCCGCACCCGGGGGCGTCGGGGTCGAAGCCTGCGATATCACCAGCACCGAACAGGTGTGCGCGCTCCTGGCGGGTATCGCTGACCGCGGCCTGTCCGTGTACGGCCTCGTCAACTGCGCCGCCGTCATCCCCACAGCCGGGTTGTGGGAGATCGAACGGGACGAGTTCCTGCACACCGTGCACGTGAACACCTGGGGCACCCTGAACATGTCCCGGGAGGCGGCACGGCTGATGAAGGACTCATCAGAGGGCCGGATCGTCAATATCGCCTCCGTCGCCGGCTACGCCGGCGGACTCGTGGGCGGACCCGACTACGCGGTATCCAAGGCCGGGGTCATCGTCCTGACCAAGGTCCTGGCGAAGGAGCTCGCGCCCCACAACATCACGGTCAACGCCGTGGCACCCGGTGCCCTGGCCAGCCCTGCCACGGAAGCCCTCACCGACGAACAGCGCGAGCAGGTCGTCGGCAGTATCCCGCTGGGCCGGTTGGGCGACACACGCGAAATCGTCGCGTCGGTCTCCAACCTCCTCGCCGACCACGCCGGATACATCACCGGATCGACCCTGGACGTCAACGGCGGCGTCTACCTCCGCTAAGGGGCACTGCTATGAGCCGCATCGCAACAATCGAAGCCATCCCCTACTGCATCGACTACGCCAAGACCCTCAGGTTCGCCTCGGGCTTCGTGGACAGGGCCGACCACGTCCTGGTCAGGATCCGGACGGACGACGGTGTCGAGGGGGTCGCGGACGCCCCGCCGCGCCCCTACACCTACGGGGAGACGCAGCAGTCGATCCGGACCATCATCGACACGGTTCTGGCACCGCAGCTGCTCGGAGCACGGGTCGACGACACGGCCCGCATCCACGAGGTCCTGAGGCGGACGGTCAACAACAACGTCGCGAAAGCCGCGATCGACATCGCCCTCTGGGACATCAAGGCCAAGTCCTACGGGACGACGCTGACCAGGATGCTGGGAGGGTTCACTGACAGGGTCCAAGTGGCCCACATGGTGGGATTCGCGGAGACCCGGGACGTCCTGGCCGAGGTCGACTCCCTGATCGAGCGCTACGGGATCACCGCGTTCAAGGTCAAGGTAGGGCGCCCGGACGTACAGCAGGACATCGACGTCTGCCGTGCCCTCCGCGAGAAGTTCGGCGACGGCATCACCATGTACGTCGACGGCAACCGCGGGTGGAACGCCCGTGAGAGCGCCTTCGTCATGGACGCGCTGTCCGGACTCGGGCTGGAATTCGTGGAGGAACTCAATCCCGCCAGCGAGGCCTTCGGCCGACGCGGCATCGTACGGGCAGCCTCCGTGCCGTTCGTCGTCGACGAGTCCGCGCCCACACCGTCCGACGTCTGGAGATCGCTACAGGACGGCGACGGGACCGCGGTGTCCATCAAGACGGCCCGGACCGGTTTCACGGACTCGCTGCGGATCTGGGGCCTGTGCTCCAGTGCCGGCGTCGACATGGTCATGGGCAACCAGATCGACACCCAGGTCGGCTCCTCGGCCACCGTCGCCTTCGGCGCGGCGTTCCGGGAGACCTCGACGATGGCCGCCGAGGTGTCCAACTTCCTGGACATGAAGGACGACCTCCAGGCCGAGCCCTTGGAGATCCGGGACGGCTACGCCCTGGTCCCGGACCGCCCCGGCTACGGCGCGGAGATCGACGAGGACAAGCTCGCCTTCTACAGGACCGACACGTGACCCGCCGGTATCCGAGCGGCCGCGGCAGCACCGCGGCCCCAAGGCGACGCATTGACGAGGGCACACCAACACGCGAAGGGCAGGTGGTGACCGGTGTCCGTACGCTGGACCGTGCGTCCTGAGGGCTCCACATGGGGCGATTTCGGCCCCGACGACTTCCTGGGACGGCTCAACCTGCTCACCCCGCAGAGGGTCCGGCGCGGCGCGGCGGAGATCCGGGACGGCCTGAGCCTGCCCCTCAGCCTGCCGCTCGACCTGCCCGGCGGCTCGGTTCTCAACCCGAACCGCCACCCGCCGGTCGTCAGGCCGAACGTGCGGCAGGGCCGGGTCAACATGAACTGCGACATGTCCGAACTCGATCCGGACAGGACAGACGTCCTCAGTGACGACCTGGTGCTCCTGTACACGCAGTACTCGACACAGTGGGACTCGCTGGCGCACGTCGGATCCGTGTTCGACGTCGACGGATCGGGGCGGCCCGTCGCCGTCTACTACAACGGGTTCCGGGCGGGGGTGGACGTCGTCGGCCCGGAATCCGTGGACGGAGCCGGGGTCCCCGGCCCCGGGGACGGCTCCACGAGCTCGGCCGGGCGCCTGGGCATCGACGGTATGGCCCGGCACGGAGTCCAAGGGCGGGGCGTGCTGATCGACCTGAAACGCCACGTGGGCGAGCGGCGCGTGACCGTCACCTACGAGATGCTGCAGGAAATCCTCGACCGTGACGGCATCACCGTGGAAACCGGAGACATCGTCCTGTTCCACACGGGGTTCGCGACACGGCTGGCGGAGATGGACGGGCGGCCCGACCCCGACGCCCTCGCCGGTGTCGGCGCAGCACTCGACGGCAGGGACACCCGCCTGCAGGAGTGGATCACCGATGCGGGCATCGCGGCCATCGCCGCGGACAACTACGCGGTGGAGGTCTACCCCTCAACCCGGTCGGCCCCGCCCTCCTCGATGCTCCCGCTCCATGAGCACTGCCTGTTCCGCCTCGGCGTCCCGCTGGGCGAGCTCTGGTACCTGGACGAGCTGGCCGCGGCACTGGCCGAACGCCGACGTTCGCACTTCTTCCTGACCGCTCCGCCGCTGCGCCTGCCCGGTGCGGTCGGCTCTCCTCTCACCCCGGTGGCAACCCTATGAACAACGACCGAGTCCTCATCACCGGAGGAGCCAGCGGCATCGGTGCCGCTATCGCCGAACGCTGCCGCCAGGACGGGCTGGAGGTCATCACGGCCGACAGGATCGGAGGCGACATCGAGGTCGACCTGACCGACGCCGAGGCCACCACCGGCGCGCTGCGCGCATGCCTGGAGGACGGGCCGATCACCCGGCTCGTCAACAACGTCGGGGCGGTGTTCCCCGGGCCGGTCGAAGAGCACACCCACGATCAGATGACAGCGGCCTGGGACGTCAACGTGCGGACCGCGCTGACCTGCCTGCAGCCCCTGCTGCCCGGGATGAAGGGGGAAGGCTTCGGCCGCGTCGTGAACATCTCCTCCCGGGCCGCTCTGGGCAAGGAACTGCGGACGGCGTATGCGGCCACCAAGGCCGCGCAGATCGGGATGACGCGAGTGTGGGCCCTGGAACTGGGACAGCACGGCATCACGGTCAACGCCATCGCACCCGGACCGATCTCGACCGAACTGTTCGAGCAGGCCAACCCGCCCGGCAGTGCGCGGACCCGGGCCATCCTGGACTCGGTCCCCGTGGGCAGGATGGGCACACCGGAGGACGTCGCCCACAGCGCCGCCTACCTTCTCGACGAGCGCAGCGGGTTCGTCACCGGGCAGACGGTGTACGTGTGCGGAGGAATCACCGTGGGGCTGAGCGGATAGCGGGACCCCGGGCGGAGACACGCTGTGCGCCCGGTCGGGCAGGCCGAACCACACGAGCGCCTGGTGCACCGACGTGCACCAGGCGCTCGATATTCCGGTCGGCCCCGGCCGGGCGAACGCTGCTTCCCGGTCCCCGTTCGGGGAGTCCGCGAGCGCACAGGCCGGCCCACCGGAACCGGGTAACGGCCGCTGCCGGCTCCGGGTTCAGAGCCACCGAGGCGCGGTCACGTCCCTGCCCTGCGCAAGAGCGGAGCCGCCCCGGCCGGAGGCCCAGGCGACCACCGCCGCAAGGCTGCCTCGGACTACTGCCGCAGGGTCCGTCTGCGCTCCTGTCCCCAGTACCCCGAGGTCCTCCCGGCCGTCGACGCGGACCGCGAAGCCCGGGTCGGTCCCCCGTTTGGCCCACATTCCGACGATGTCGCCAAGCAGACGCTCGAGGACGCCCTCCGGAAGATCCGAAACCCGGGCACCGTTGTCCAGGTCCACCGCGTGCAGCCACACTTCGCGGGTGCGCATCCACACCGTCTCGATCAGCGGCACCGTCCTTCCCTGGGCCGTCCTTACCTCGTAGGTCCAGCGGTCTTCCGGTGTGTCCCGCCATTCGACGTTGAGGGAGACGGCGGCGTGGTGGTTCAGGTGCCGAAGCGCCCGGACCGGCATCGTCGACCCGAGCTCGATCTCACGCCCGCGCTCCTGCGGCGACGAGTACATCGGGTGTTCGACTCCGGTGTTGGCCCACAGGACCAGGCGGGAGATCGCCCGGGCGTTGTAGCCGACATGGGCGATGAGGTGCCGACGGCTCCACCCCTCCAGCAGACTGGGGTGGTCGAGTTCGGTGTCGCTGAGCTCCTCGACCTTGCGGTGCCAGAACGCGGTACCCCGGCGGACCGTCAGGAGTGCGTCGAGGAGCTGCGGGTCCCTTGTCTGATCAGTTCTGGCGACCATTCAGGGCTCCACGATGTCCGAACGCATCGGACCGATCCCCTCGACCTCGACTTCCACGACATCGCCGGGCTTGAGGAAGACCTGCGGATCGCGTGCGCGTCCCACACCGCCCGGGGTTCCGGTGAGGACGATGTCGCCCGGCTTCAGCGGGATCATCGTGGAGATGTAGGAGACGAGCTGCTCGGGCGTGAACACCAGGTCTCCCGTCGAGTGTTCCTGCATGACCTCGCCGTTGACGCGGGTACGCAGAGTGGAGGAGCGGTAGTCGAACTCGTCGGCGGAGACCATGACGGGGCCCACCGGCGTCGACCTGGCCCACATCTTGCCCTGGAGCCATTCCTTGGTGCGGAACTGCCACCCGCGCATGGAGATGTCGTTGGCCGAGGTGTAGCCGGCGATCTTCGCACCGGCTTCCTCCTCGGAGACCCGGTAGGCCTCAGCGCCGATCACGGCGACCAGCTCACCCTCCCAGTCCAGTTCAGGGTCCTCCGCGACCGCGGTGACAGGATCGAAGGGACCGGTCAGGGTCTCGGCGTACTTGGCGAAGAGCGTGGGATGGCTCGGCAGGTCGCGGCCCATCTCCTTGATGTGCGAAGCGTAGTTCAGGCCCACACAGACGACCTTGCCGGGAGAGGGCACCACGGTCTCGAGCTCGGCCTCCCCGGCCTTCACCTCGGTTCCACCGGCGTTCTCCGCCAGCTCCCGCCAGTTCGGCTGGGCGAGCAGCGCACCGAGGTCGGCGTATCCCTCGATCAGGGTCCATGTGTCGCCGTTCCGGCGCGCCGGAGCGGTCCCACCGCGATGGCGCAGCGTAGCGAGCTTCATTCGTTCTCTCCTTCGACGTAGGTGCGCTGGAAGTGCAGCTTCTCGATGATCGGGTGGTCGCCGAACTGGAACAGGTCGAACTCCGTCTCGGCCTGCAGCTTGAACGGGGCCCAGGAAGGAACGACGAAGATGTCACCCGTCTCGACGTCGTACTGCTGGTCCCCGACGGTCGCGTGACCGCGCCCCTGGAAGACCTGGTAGACGCTGGACCCGACCTCGCGCGTCGTTCGCGTCTCCACTCCGGGGCGCAGGCGGTGGAACTGGGCCCGGATCGTGGGCATCACGTCCCCGCCGTTGGTCGGATTGACGTACCGCACCGCGGCATGGCCCGGCCCGGCGGTTGCCGGATAACCCTCGTCCTCGATCAGGAGTTGCTCCCTCAGGGCACGGTCGGTGTGTTCCCAGCGGTACGCCCCGATCGGCGAGGAGACGGTGTTGCGCAGACCCGAGAGCGGACGCAGCCCGGGATTGCACCACAGCCTTTCCCCTCGGGAGACGTCCGGGGTGGAGTCATCGGTGACCCGGTCGATGCCGAACTCGAAGAACGACGTGTCCGTGTAGTGGACGAACGGAATGTCCAGACCGTCGATCCAGGCCATCGGCTGATCGGTCTCGTTGTGGTGCCCGTGGAAGTTCCATCCGGGGGTCAGCAGGAAGTCGCCCCGCGACATGCGCACCGGGTCGCCGTTGACGACCGTCCACACGCCTTCGCCCTCGACGACGAAGCGGAACGCGTTCTGCGAATGGCGGTGTTCGGGCGCGACCTCGTGGCCGCCGAGGTACTGGATCGCACACCACAGCGTCGGTGTCGTGTAGGGGCGCCCTCCCAGCCCGGGGTTGGCCAGGGAAATCGCGCGGCGCTCCCCGCCCCGGCCCACCGGGACCAGGTCCCCCGCGCGCTCCGCGAGCGGCAGGAGCTCCCTCCAGCGCCAGAGGTGGGGGACCGCGGAAGGGCGCGGTTCCGGCGGCATGAGGTCGCCGATCTCCTTCCACAGCGGGATCATGTGCCCCGCCTCGAAGTCGGCGTACAGCTGGTTGAGCTTCTCCTCGTCGGGGGGCGGCGGGAGCGTAGCGCCCTCTCCTGGTCCTCCTGGAAGGTCGCGGCCGCCGTGTGCCGTTCCCCCGGATGCGTTCGCCTTGTCAGTCATTGGTCCTCTCCATCACCGCGGGTATCGCTGTTGACCTTCGTTCCGTGTCGTTGGCCGTTGCGGAAGGCGCTAGGACTCCTTGGAAACGCGTTCCGCGATATCCACGCGCAGGGCCTTCTTGTCGATCTTTCCGACCTTGGTCTTCGGGATTTCATCGACCACGACGACCCTCTCGGGGATCTTGTAGTCCGCAACACCGATGTCCGTAAGGTGCTGCTGTACCTGCGCCAGGGTCAGCGTGCCGCCGGCGGACATCTGGGCGTAAAGGCAGACTTTCTCGCCGAGGACCTCATCGGGCATGGAGACCGCCGCGACGATGCTCAGTCCGGGGATCTGGTAGACCAGCGACTCGATCTCCTCCGCGGAGACCTTCTCTCCCCCACGGTTGATCATGTCCTTGTCCCTGCCCTGCACGACGAGGTTTCCGTCCGGGCGCCTCTCGACGATGTCGCCGGAGGAGTACCATCCGCCCGGCTCGAACGACTTGGCGTTCGCCTCCGGTGCCGAGTAGTAGCCGCGCGGTGTGTAGGGGCCGCGTGTCAGGATCGCGCCGGGGGTTCCGTCCGGGAGGTCCTCCAGGTGCGGATCGACGATCCGCACCTCGTCCGCCTCCGAGACAGGGCGCCCCTGGGTCGTGCAGACCACCTCTTCCGGGTCGTCCAGGCGGGTCATGTTGATCAACCCCTCCGCCATTCCGAACACCTGCTGAAGCGTGCAGCCCAGTACGGGTCCGACCCTCCGTGCGAGTTCGTCGGGCATCCGGGACCCCCCGACCTGGATCGCGCGCAGACTCGCGAGGTCCCCGGTCCGGTGCTCCTCCTCGAACTCGATCCACTTCTGGGCCACCGCGGGCACCACTGCGGTGTCCGTGACCGACTCCGCCCTGATCACGGGGAAGACCTTGGCCGGGTTGGGGCTGGGCACCGAGACCACCCGGGCCCCCAGCAGGAGGGCTCCGAGGACACCCGGGCACGCCAGCGGGAAGTTGTGGCTCACCGGCATCGAGACCAGATACGCGGAGTCCTCGTCCAGCGCCGACACCGCGGTGGTGGCCTTGATGTTGCAGGCGTAGTCGTTGTGCGTACGGACGATGAGCTTCGGCACTCCCGTGGTCCCACCGGAGAGGAGGAACAGGGCGGGATCGTCGCCCTTGGGCGCGTCCCTGTCAAGCCGTGCTCTGGCCCCTTCGGGGTCGTCCCCGGGGGCGAGCAGCTCCTTCAACGCGATGTTTCCTTCTCGGGCTGCCCCTGAGATGACCGCCCATTCCAACGTCGGGACGTTGGACCTCAGCTCGTCCGCCAGGTCCTGGTAGTCGAAGCCCTTGACGGCGTCAGCCGCCACGAACGCCCTGGCCTCGGCGAGGTTGCTCAGGAAGCGCAGCTCGTACTGCCGGTGCGCGGGCAGCGCCATGACGGGAATGATCCCCGCCCTCAGGCAGGCCAGCGTGAACACGATGAACTGCCACCCGTTGGGCAGCACGACCATCACCCTGTCGTCACGCCGCAGACCCGTCTCCAGCATCCGCTCGGCGGCGGCGTCCGCCCGGTCGACCAGTTCGGCGTAGGTCATACGCGTTCCGTCGACCGCGTCCACAACGGCGATGCGGCCGGGAACGCGTTCGGCCGTCTCCAGGATCTGGGCCGCCAACGGCCTGTCCTCCCAGTAGCCGGCCCTTCGGTAGCGCTCGGCCTCGGGCCCGGGCCAAGGAACGGCCCCTTCACTGCTGTGCTTGACCACGTCCTCAGTCCTCCTCAGCTGCGCTGCCACGCGCAACGATCACGGCGTCCAGGGCGATGAGGCCCTCCGGCGTCAGTCGGAGGGGGTTGATCTCCATCTCGCTGACATGCGGTTGGCTCTCCAGCGTCGCCGTCATCACGGCGAGCACATGGTCCAGTTCCTCCGGATCCGCGGCGGGCCCGCCCCGCCAACCGCGGAGCAGGGCACCCCCCAAGAGTTCGTCGATCATCGTCACCGCCGTGCCCTCGCGGATCGGGGCGGACCGGATCGAGACATCCCTCAGCGCCTCCGCTGCCGTACCCCCCAACCCGAGCACGCCCACGGGGCCGAAAACGGGATCACGGTGCGCACCCACCAGCAGGTCGATACCGGAGGGAGCCATCTCCTCGATGAGGTACTCGGATGCCCCGGCCCGGTCGAGGGCGGCCAACGCCTCCCCCAGCTGGGCGTCCGTGCTGATGTTGAGGTGCACTCCGCCGATCTCGGTCTTGTGGAGCACCGCGTCGTCGACGAGCTTGACCGCCAGCGGGCCCGACATCTGTTCCGCTCCGGCGCGTGCCTCCTCGTGGTTCGCAGCCCTGATGCTCGTCGGCACCTTGATGCCCGCGGCCCGGAGGAGTTGCTTGGCCCGGTACTCGTCCCACGGCCCTTCGCCCACCGCGACGGGGTCGGGTGAGCACACCGGCCGGCCCATCGCGTACTGACTCTTCGAGTCGCGCACCAGCGCGGTCAGGCCCCGTGCCAGTGCGGTGGGGCCGCTCAATACGGGAAGGTTCTGGCCAGCCCCCGCGAGCACGACGTCGAGTGCCTCCCTGCTCAGCCCGTCCACGCCGATGACGGCGGGCACACCTGCGGCCCGTCCCTTGGCCACCGCGTCGGGAAGGTCGACGACGGGTTCGAGGATCCCGTAGACGCCCACGGCGTCGATTCCCGGGTCCGTCGCCACGCTGCGGACCACTTCGGGGAAATCGGGTCCGGGGCGGCCGGTGTCCACGGGGTTCTTCTGGTAGGTGAGGGGCGGCAGCAGCTCCGTGAGCCTCGCCGTCGTCTCGTCCGACAGGGCAGGCATGCCGACACCGGCTCCGCTCAGGTGGTCGGCCATGATCAGGCCGGGACCTGCCTGCCCCGTGATCAGCCCGACACCCGGATCCGGGTTCGCGGGGATCCTGCCCCTCGCCAGTGTCGCAGCGACGTCGACGAGTTCCGTTTCGTCCTCGACGCACACCGCCCCGTTCTGGCGCAGCACCGCACGGCCGGTCTTCCAGGATGTGGCGAGGGAACCCGTGTGGGACTGGGCGAACTCCGAAACGTCGTTCTGCCCCACCATCAATGCCACCACGGGTTTCCGCAGCGACGCCCGCCGTAGGGCAGCCGCCGTTCCGGGACCGTCCGCCACGGTCTCCATGTGCAGCGCGATGACGGAGGTACAGGGGTCGTCCGCCAGATAGTCGACGACCTCGGGTGCGCTGACATCGATACCGGCTCCAAGGCCGATGCCCAGGCTCACTCCGGTCCCCGCGTTCTGAAGGCGGAAGCTGACGGAGTGGTTCACGCCGCCGCTCGACGAGACCACACCGACGGCACCGGTACCGATGGCCGCGACGCCGGGCACGAAACTGGCGTGGAGCCCGTTCCGGGGCACGAAGAACCCTGACGTGTTGGGGCCGAGCAACCTGATGCCGGTCTCCCGGAGCACCTTCTCCATCTCCCTCTGGTGCTCCGAACCCGCCACTCCCGCCTCGGCGAAACCGCCCGCGCAGACGAGTGCCGCACGTGCGCCCGCGTCCGCCGCGGACCGCAGGGATTCCGCGGTGGCGGCGGCCGGAACACACAGGATCGCCAGGTCGAGTGCGCCGTCCAGTGCCCGGGCTGCTTCTCCGACGGAGTCGTACATGCCCTCACCGCGCGGATTGACCAGCGCGATCGGTGCGTCATAGGCCGCGACGGCTTCAGCCATCGTCGCGCCCAGTTTCCCGGGTGTCGACGAGGCTCCGATGACGGCGATCCCCCGCGGGGAGAACAGCGGGTCCAATCCGGCCTCCGGCTTCGACTCGTGCAGCTGCGCGGGGGCCGTCATGAGGTGCTCCCCACTGCTACGGCGTCGGCTCGGCCGGTCAGCACTGCTGTCTCAGCGGCGTCCCGGTCGGCGTCCTCGACGAGGACCGCGGTCAGTCGGCGGGCCATGCGCGCCTCCTCGCACAGGAGCCTGCGGGTCAGCGGGGTTCCCGAGTGGATCAGGACCGCCCCGGAATTCGGCAGCTTCCGTTTGGCCTCGTCGGTGCCGGATTCCGCCTCCGGCGCTTCCACGAGGGAGAGGTCAGGGGAGTCCAGTGGCACGGAGTGGCCTCCCCCGGACAGCCCTTCCGGGCCGACTGCGAGGATCCGCTGGGCGAACTCCGTCTCTCCAACAGTCAGCGGAGTGTCCAGCGGTGGTGCTCCATGGCGGTCGTTCCATTCCCGTTCGGCTGAGACGACCAGCTCGGGATCCCGCCGACGGATCTTGTCGAGTCCGATCGAGCGCGAGAAGAAGTGCAGCGTGAACTGCAGTGGATCCAGCGCGTTGTGGTACTGGCCGAAGTGCTCCCACCAGCTCAGGGAGGGGCCCGCGGCGTTCTGGATCTTCTCGACTTCGGGTTGGCGTTCCTGCTCGTAGTCTCCGAGAGCCTTCGGCAGGTCTCCTGGGCTGGCGGCGACCGTACTGGCCAGGACGATCGCGTCCTCCATGGCCATCTTGGTTCCAGATCCGACGGAAAAGTGGGCGGTGTGGATCGCGTCGCCCAGAAGGGCGACGTTGCCTGCATGCCAGCGCCGGGTACTCCGGGTGCGGAAGTTGCCCCAACGGGAGTTGTTGACCACGACTTCGTGGCCCTTGAGGTCGTCCGCGAAGAGTTCTTCGATGTACTTCTTCGACTTCGTGTCCGAGGTGCCCGCGGGCTGTGAGGTGTCGAACTCGTCCAGTCCGGCGTTGCGCCAGGTCCGCTCGTCGGCTTCGACGATGAAGGTGGAGAGGTCTGCGCTGATGGGGTACGCGTGGGCCGCGAAGTTGCCGTGCTCGTTGCGGCGGTGCACGAACGTCAGGCCGTCGAACATGTACGTGGTGCCGAACCAGATGAACTTCGCACTGGCCTCGACGGCTTCGTGGCCGAGTACGTCCTCGCCCAGCTCGTGCCGTGAGTGCGAGTTGGCCCCGTCGGCCGCGACGATGAGGTCGTAGTCCTCCAGCTCATCCGGGGTCCGCACGAAAGAGCCGAAGCGCATGTCGACGCCCGCTTCTGCGGCTTTCTCCTGGAGCTCGGTGAGGAGCACGCGCCGGTGGACGGCTGACATCCCGTTGCCGTGGAACTCGTGTTGCTGCCCCTTGAGCCACACCTGGATGGCCTCCCAGTGCCGCCCGTGCCGCTCAAGGACCTCCTGGAGGACCGGATCGGCCTCAGTGATGCGGCGGAGCGCGGCATCCGAGAAGACGACTCCGAACCCGAAGGCGTCGGAGGCCTGGTTCCTCTCGAAGAGCACCACCTCGGCGCCAGGGAGCGCCCGCTTGACGAGGGTGGTGAAGAACAGACCTCCCGGACCGCCTCCGATGCACGCAATCCGAATGCTCATGGTGGGTCACGTCCTTGCTCGACAGATCAGATGTGATCGCGGTTACGCTTAAACTGTAACAGTCTGACGCGATCCACGTGAAGGATGTCCTCTATTTCTCTGCCGGGCACTCTATGCCCGAGGCCAGTGGCGGGCAACAGGATGCTCGTGCGCGCAGGCATCAGGGCCCTCGATCGGCACGCTGAGGCCGCTTGGCCGCACGGGATGCGCCGAGTGGAATCCGGTCGACGACTTCGGTCAGCCGTTCGGAACTCCCCCGGACAACGCAGGCCCGGACCGCGGCACCGCTCGGCACCGAGTCTCGTCCGGCCTGTGGGGACACCGGCGCTTCCGCAAGCCGTCAGCATCGGATGCGGACGCCGGAGCGCGCGGCGGACGCCCGGGAACGGCGGCCGCCACCGGAGCGCGCGGGCTCTTTCGGCGGATCGGACGGCTGGTCAGACCCCGCCCGCGAAGCCCCCGGTCGAGCCAGACCCGCCGCCGAAGACCACTGCTGAGATATGCGCGTTCGCCTGGGCCGTCAGCCGCTGGTGCTCCCGGACGAACAGGGTGTAGGCCTCGTCTCCTGGCCAGTCCGGCGGTTGGATCCCCTGGGGAAGATTCGGGTCGCGGAAGGGGAAGTGCCGGTAGTCCCAGACCAGCTTCACCCGGAGCCGCCACGCCTCCTCGTCACTGACCTGCTGCGCCGCGGCGTCCAGCTCGGCCCCCCACTCCTCGATGAAGCGCCGGTAGGCGACGGCCAGCTCCTCCAGGTCCCAGCACTGCGCGGCCAGCTCCTTGTCACGGGCCCAGCTCCCCGTGGACATCGTGACCACGTGGATCGTCGGATCGCTCTCGCAGCCCAGCAGTTCGTACATCTGCTCCCGGACGCTGTGGGGCGACACCCAGGTGGTGGAGTTCAGCTGGCCGAATCCCTCCCAGGCGAGCGTCCGCTTGAGCCGTTCACGCTGGCGCCGGCGGGTTTCCGGAATCTGGTAGAGCACCATGGTCCACTGGCCCGTCCAGGGGGAGCGCGACGGCGAGAAGATCCTCTCCCGCCCCTCGTCGAGGACCTTCAGGAGTTTCGGCGTCGCCGAGTAGAGCATCTCCCGGCCCTGCCGTTCGGCAGCCACCCACCCGTCCTTGCGCATGCGGGACAAGGTCACGCGAGTGGTCGCCGGCTCCACATCGAAGAGCGCCAGGAGCTCCACAATCTGGCCCAGCCGGATGCTGCCGCCCATATAGCGGACGTAGTCCCCGAAGAGGTCCATCACCAGGTCTTTCGGACGCACACCTACCCCTCTCAACTCGCTCCCGTGACCGACGGAAATCTACCGCGGCGCACTACTTGTGCTGCCGGTCACACTGTGCTTCCATCGCAAGTAATACATTATTAATGTGTATCGACGGCCAAGTGTCACACATTGAGTGCGTCAAGGAGCATCATGGCCACCACACCGAGCGACTCCTCCGCTCAGCGACGACCCGACTCCGCGGGCAACGGCGCAGGACCTCCCAAGAAGTCCGCTGCCGCGGTCATCGCCCTGTGCTTCGTGGCCATCGTCTTCGACGGCTACGACCTGGTCATCTACGGAGCGATCGTCCCCTCCCTGCTGGAGTACGAGCCGTGGGGCCTGACCCCGGTGCAGGCCGGAGCCTACGGCAGCTACGCACTGGCCGGCATGTTCGTCGGAGCCCTGATCGCGGGCTACCTCACCGACGTCGTCGGGCGACGCAAGGTGATGCTCTGGTGCATCACCTCCTTCTCACTGCTCATGGTCGCCACCGCGTACGCGCCGACACCGGAGCTCTTCGGCCTCTTCCGCTTCCTCACGGGCCTCGGACTCGGCGGCGTGATCCCCACCGCGATCGCCGTGACCGTCGAGTTCTCCCAGCCGCATCGACGGAACCTGAACAACGCGCTGATGTTCTCCGGCTACGCGGTCGGGGGCATTCTCTCCGCGCTCTGCGCGATGGCGCTCCTCGAGGCCATCGGGTTCCGGGGGCTGCTGGCGATCGGCGGGCTCCCCCTCGTCACGGTCGTGCCCCTCCTCTACATGCTCCTCCCGGAATCCCCCGCCTACCTGAGGGCGCGCGGCCGACACGAGGAGGCCGCCCGGATCACCGAGGACTACGGCCTCGCCCGTGAGGCGGAAACCGCGAGGACGCCCGCCCCTCCCGAGGGCACACCCACGAAGGACAACCAGTTCAAGGCGATTCTCAGCGGTCGCTGGGCCGTGGCCACGGTTCTCTTCTGCGTGGCGGGCATCGCGGGCCAGACGTTGGTCTACGGGCTGAACACCTGGATGCCCACCCTGCTCGTCCTGGCCGACTACTCCCTCACCTCGTCCCTGAGCTTCCTCCTGACCACGAACATAGGCGCGGTCATCGGAGCGGTGCTCTCCTCGCGGCTCGCCGACGCCTTCGGGCCCCGCTACGTGACGGCTGCGTCCTTCGTCTTCTCGGGCACGGCACTCCTCCTCATGGGAACCGGCATGTTCCCCCTGTGGGCCATGTACGTCCTCGTCGCCATCGTCGGCTTCGGCTCCATCGGCGCCCAGATCCTGATCAACGGCTTCGTGGCGACGTACTTCACCGACGCCACAAGGGCCACGGCGCTGGGCGTCACGCTCGGCATCGGCCGTATCGGCGCAGTCGTCGCCATCTCAGGAGGGGGAGTCCTCGTAGCCGCCGAGCTCAGCAACTTCAGCAACTTCGCGGTGTGGTCGGCGGCGGCCCTGGTCGGCGTCATCGCGGTTCTGACCGTTCCCGCGGTGAAACGAACCCCGAAAGCTTCCCCAACCCACTCGTAGAGAAACGGATCGCAAGAGAGGCAGCAATGAAATCCCACCTCATCATCGACAACGAAGCCAAGATCAGCAGTGACGGGAAGACCTTCACGAGAAGGCACCCGCTGACCGACGAGGTCATCAGCCACGCGACCGCGGCCACGCTGGACGATGCGATCGCCGCGGTCGAGTCAGCGGACGCGGCTTTCGAGACGTGGTCCAGGACCGGCCCGTCCGAGCGTCGGGCCATTCTGCTCAAAGCAGCGGACATCATGGAGAACCGGGCCGCGGAGTTCACCGAGACCATGACCCGTGAGGTCAGCGCCGCGCCGCTCTGGTCGGGTTTCAACACCCATTTGGTGGCCCAGCTCTTCCGGGAGGCAGCGGGGCTCGCCACGCAGATCCAGGGCGAGACCATCCCCACGGACAAGCCCGGGACCCTGTCCATGACCGTGCGGCAGCCGGCGGGCGTCGTGCTGAGCATCGCCCCCTGGAACGGTGCGGGCGTTCTCGCAGCCCGCGCCATCGCCTACCCGCTGGTCTGCGGGAACACCGTGGTGTTTCGGGCCTCGGAAGGAAGCCCGCGTTCTCATCAGTTGATCGCTGAAATCCTGCACGAGGCCGGACTGCCTTCCGGTGCCCTCAACTTCCTCACCAACGCCCCCGAGGACTCAGAAGCGCTCGTCGAGTCGATGATCGCCCACCGCGCGGTGCGCAGGGTGAACTTCACGGGCTCCACTGCCGTCGGCCGGATCATCGGTGAGAAGTCGGGGCGCCACCTGAAGCCCGCCCTCCTGGAGCTCGGCGGCAAGGCCCCCCAGGTCGTCCTGGACGACGCCGACATCGGCGACGCCGTCAACGCGGCGATCTTCGGGACCTACATGTACCAAGGCCAGATCTGCATGTCCACCGAGCGCTTCGTGGTCGACGAGGCCGTTGCGGAGGCGTTCGTGTCTGCCTTCGCCGAACGGGCCGCCCAACTGCCCGTCGGCGACCCCGCGGAGGACCCTTCCTGCGTGATCGGCCCCATGTACAAGCCCGAGTCCGGTGAGCGGATCAACCGCTTGATCGATGACGCCCTCGCCAAGGGCGCGACTCTCGTGACCGGGGGCAGGGCCGACGGCGCGGGCATGCAGCCGACCATCATCGACCACGTACGGCCCGGCATGGACATCTACGACCAGGAGACGTTCGGACCCGTCACGACCGTGGTCCGCGTGTCCGGTTTCGAGGACGCCGTCCGAACGGCTAATGATACTGAATACGGCCTGGCTGCCGCGGTTTTCGGACGCGACAGCACCCGGGCCCTGGAAGCGGCCATGCGCATCGACGCCGGGCACGTCCACGTCAACGGTGCGACTGTCCAGAACGAGGCCCAGGCTCCCTACGGGGGAATGAAGGCGAGCGGATACGGGCGGTTCGACGGCCGGGCCGTCATCAATGAATTCACCGACCTCAAGTGGATCACTGTCGAGCCCTCAGGCCAGCAGTACCCGATTTGAGCCCGGAAGAAAGGTACGCTCCATGCACGTCACAGCAGCGGTAGCACGGGGACCTCACCAGGATCTGTCCCTCGAGCAGGTGAGCCTGGACGGGTTGCGGGCGAACGAGGTCCGTGTGCGGATGGTGGCTTCAGGCGTCTGCCACACCGACCAGCTCGTCAGGGACCAGATCTACCCGACTCCCCTTCCAGCCGTTCTCGGCCATGAGGGGGCCGGCATCGTCGAGGACGTGGGAGCCGCGGTCACCACCGTGGAACCCGGTGACCACGTCCTCCTGGCGGCGGCGTTCTGCGGCAAGTGCCGGAGGTGCCGCTCGGGCGAGGTCGCCTATTGCGAGAACCTCTTCGCCGCCGACTTCGGCGGCCGCCGCCCGGACGGGTCGACCGCGTTCAGCACCGGGAACGAGAGTGTTTCGTCGCACTTCTTCGGGCAGTCGTCCTTCTCCTCGTACTCCAACGTCGTGGAGGAGAGCATCGTCAAGGTGCCCTCGGACATCCCGTTGGAAACGGCGGCACCACTCGGATGCGGAATCCAGACAGGCGCCGGAGCAATCCTCAACGAACTCCGGCCAGCTCCTGGGAGGTCACTCGTCGTCATCGGGACCGGCGCGGTGGGAGCCGGTGCGATCATGGCGGGCGCGGTGGCGCACTGCGCACAGATCATCGCCGTGGACATCCACAGCGATCGCCTGGAACTGGCGCGTGAGCTCGGCGCGACGGAAACCGTCAACACGCGCGAGACCGACCTCACGGAAGAGGTGCTTCGGCTCACGGGCGGCCTCGGTGCTGACTACGTCCTCGACACGACGGCTCGGCCCGAGGTCATGCGTCAAGGCGCTGACGCCCTCGCCCACCGCGGCACGTTCGGACTCGTGGGTGCGGCCGCCCCGGGCACCGAGGTCTCGTTCGAGATCGGGCAGTCACTCGTCAAGGGCTGGACCTTCAAGACGATCGTCCAGGGGAGCTCCGTCCCGCAGGTCTTCATTCCCCGGCTGCTGTGGCTGTGGCAACAGGGCCTGTTCCCCTTCGACAAACTGGTCAAGCACTACGAATTCAAGGACATCAACGATTGCTTCCGGGATTCGGCATCCGGGGCGACGGTCAAGCCCGTGGTCGTGTTCTAGTTCCCTCGTGCCGCGATAGTCAACGCGACGAAGTAGCCAGCTGGCCCCTGTGAATCGTTGCCGGACGGCTCGCTCTGCTCGCGCGGAGCGAGCCGTCGCAGCGGCGATCCGGGATCGGCGCCGCCTGGGGCAGCTTGACCGTGCATATCCGACCGACGATCTCATCTTCGCCTGTCAGCCACTTGAAGAACATCCCCTGGCATCGGCACTTGTTATTCTCGTACCTCGAATGGTCGATTGCAAACAACGAGACCGTCACATCCGAAGTCGCTGACATTCCGCTGACCCCTACAGTCAGCCGAAGCTCCAAGCACGAAAACCCATCCGAATCATCGGATTTTCACTTTCCGCGAGATGGTTCGGCTCCAGTTGTGAGCACGGATTATGAACAATCCTCCAGGTCACATCAAGGAACGCTCAGCTTTCATCGACAGATTCAGGATGCGACCCAAAGGATAAAGGCATAACTCAAGCACATGACAGGGGCGCCGAATCGATGCGCCCGAATTCGATGTCGATCACCTCGCAGACCGCTGGTCGGACACGAAGACCTACTCAACTAAGACGCCATTAACACTAGATGGCGAAACGGAACCCCAAGACCTCGAAAGCAGAATAGAACGATGACCAATCGCTCACGTGAATCCAATTCCCTCAAGGGTAAGGCTACTCTCTCATTCGGCCTCTCGGCCCTTCTCGGCGTGACACTGACAGGTTGTGGAATCTCCCCGCTCAACGGAGGGCAGGAAGACAGTCAAGGCTCAAGCGAACAAGCTGCACCAAATATTATGATGATCCTAATGGATGATCTTGGATATACTGATCTCGGTGCTTATGGAAGCGAGGTCGAGACTCCGAACATCGACGCTCTAGCACAGGACAGTGCACAGTTCACGGATTTTCACGTCACACCCCTATGCGCGCCAACCCGAGCCGAACTCATGACTGGCCAGAATCGCCACCAGGTCGGCTTGGGGTCGATGGAGGGCCTGACTCCACCAGGCGTTCCAGAGACTACTCCCGGCTATAAAGGTAGCTTGGAGGGTGAATTCACGGGCATATCTGAACTGCTGGGAGACGCGGGTTATGACACTTACCAGGTTGGCAAGTGGCACCTGGGTGGCGATGAAGGGCAAACCCCCCAGGATCTGGGATTTGATGAGAACTTCACCCTATATGACGCTGGCGCGTCATACTTCTCGGACGGGCACCGTCTGTTTAATAGGGGCGAAAAACCGGAAGACACCGTAATCTATGAAAGCAACGGAGAGTTGGTGGACTCCTTGCCTGAGGACTTTTTCGCCACCCGGTCGTTCACTGACGAGATGATCGAAATGGTCGATCAGAACGCCGATTCAGATCTGCCCTTCTTCGGCTATCTTGCACACATTGCGCCCCATGATCCATTGCATGTAGAAGATACGAATCTCATCGATCATTACCTCGCTACGTATCCTGGCGACTACAATTATGAGGATCTTCGAGAAGACCGAATCGAACGCATGTACCAACTGGAGCTGATTGACAGTGATGTAGATACTCGATGGCTGGAGAGCTCTCCGGGATGGGACTCCCTGACTACTGAGCAGCAGGAAGACATGGCTTATCGCATGGCTGTCTACGCGGCAGTTATACATGAAACAGACGAGCAAATCGGCCGACTTATTGACCACCTCGAAGAGACGGGCCAGTACGACGAGACGCTGATCGTCCTAGCGAGTGATAACGGTGCTTCGGCCAGCACCCAGAAAAACTACAATGCGTTTGCTCGCGACGGGTGGCACGAAGAAACCTACCCATTGTTGAATGAGATGGAGTCGTATGGGCTCCAGGGGTCATTCCCCTCCATTGGACTTCCTAACGCGCAGGTTGCCTCCGGACCGTACTTTCAAGCCAAGAACACTCTGATGGAAGGGGGAACACGTGTTCCCGCGCTCATCAAGACTCCCTCGTCAAATGGCGATAGTGAACACAGGATCGTCGACAGTCTAGCCCACATCCACGACCTATACCCAACATTCGCCGAATATGCAGGGGTGGATCTCGAATCTGCGGAGAATCTGATAGGTGACTCCGCCAAACCGCTGCTGGAAGGCACCTCAGACACTATCGGCGACGACGAGATCGGGTGGGAGCACTTCGGACACCGCTCGTACAGGTCGGGTGACTGGAAGCTAAACTTCACTCCGGAGCCCATGGGCGGCACCGGGAAGTACGCACTGTATGACCTTGCCAATGATCCGGGTGAAACCGACGATATCATTGACGACCATCCCGAAATTGGCGAGGAACTGGCTCAGAAGTGGGACCTGTTCGCGGAGGACAACGGAGTCGTGGTTGTTGACTTCGAAGATGTCAATGAAGGCGCGCAGGATATTGCCGATGCGTGGTACGCCATCGACTGGTCCCACGAGGCCTCCGACGAGGAGGAGGCTGTGAATGATTAATTGCTGCTGCCCGGGTTCAGAACTACATCGCTATTACCAGAGAGGAGTTCTGGGGACTACTGGAACAATTCCAAAAAGCCCCGGTTCCTCCGCTCAACTGGGACCATCAGACGAGCTAGTAAGGATTCCCGCTGGAACATTCTCAATGGGCGACCACTGGGGCGCGGGGTACCCTGCAGATGGCGAAACTCCAGTCCATGACGTCCGTTTAGAAAGCTTTCTCATGGGGGCTACTACGGTGACCAACGCTCAATTTGAAACGTTCGTAGAGGAGACTGGATACCGAACCACAGCTGAACTGCACGGCGTTTCAGCTGTGTTCTACGCAGCGTTTCAGGGGCCGCGTTCAGCGATTCTTCACCAAGTAGCAGGAGTTCCGTGGTGGCTCGCGGTGGACGGTGCAGATTGGCGACACCCCAACGGCCCAGACTCAGGCATTGAGGAAAAACCGGACCATCCCGTCGTCCACGTCTCCTGGGATGATGCCGTTGCCTACTGCTCTTGGAGAGGCGCACGGCTGCCAAGTGAAGCTGAATGGGAATATGGAGCCCGTGGTGGACTGGAAAGGAAAAAATATGCATGGGGCGACCAGCTCACCTTAGAAGGAAAGTGGAACTGCAATATATGGCAAGGAAAGTTCCCCATCGATAACACCGCAGAGGATGGGTACCTGACCACGGCGCCGGGTAGAACCTACCAGCCCAATGGGTACGGCCTGTGGCAGATGGCCGGGAACGTTTGGGAATGGTGCCTGGACTGGTTTGCTGCCGATTATTATTCCCATTCGAAGTTTGCCGACCCCTGCGGTCCCTCTTCGGGCGATTATCGCGTAATGAGAGGTGGCTCCTACCTCTGCCATAACTCGTATTGCAATCGATACCGAGTCTCAGCTCGGAGCTACAACACGCCCGATGCCACTTCGGGGAATATCGGTTTCCGATGTGCGACCAGCGATCCCCGTTGACGGCAGTACCATTCAATTGGATCACTGCGGATTTGTGGGGTGGGCCGTCGGGTTGGGGCCCAATTCTGGGAGATCGTCCAGGCCTCGGGCTGCTCCTGGTAGCGAGCCGATGGCCTGTTCGGTGTCAACAGCGCCACCGCCGCAGGCACTGCACCGTCAAGGACAGCCGCGAGATGGTCTTCTCCGTCACCGATCTGAACGCTCACCAGGTTTCACCTGCGGAGTTGGCCGCTCATGCCCGTGGCCACCGGACGGTGGAGAACCGGGTGCACTACGTGCGGGACGTGACCTTCAAGGAGGACACCCGCCGCACCCGCATCGGAGTAGCACCGGTCGTGCTGGGGGCTTTGCCGGATCTCGTCCACCAGGCGCTGACCGCCACGGAGGGGAAGAACCTCGCGTCAGGCCGCAGGGCCCACACTGATCCGGACAAGGTCTCAAACTCCACGGCATCACTCCAGACCGTATGGATCTGAACCGCGAGAACTCCGGGGCCCCCCGGGATGCGCAATGCGGTCCTGACGGCCGTGGTGAATAGCAGGGCCGGTAACTCCTCTTGATGCCTCGCTTTGCTGCGTCGGCGACTTCGGCCAAGTGTTCCCCGGCCACATTGGCCAACCCCCGTGTCTTGATGGCGGACCACACAATCTCCACGGGGTTGAGTCCGGGGGCACCACCATGCGTCCGCGCCATCACGCACCAACTCGTTGGATGCGGTGTCGGTCACCTGTCTGTTGACCCCGACGCGACGTCACCCTGTTGAGTGGGCGGCGTCAAGCACCACGAACGGAAGGCTTCCCCGTGAACGATCCGACAGAACGAACACACCTTGAAGCCGCCGATTACGCCCGCGCTGAGCAGATGCTCGCGCCCTACCGGTCCCGCCTCATCCCGCAGGCCGCCGTCGCACCACAGTGGTCCGGCGACGGCACGCGGTTCTGGTACTCATCAGGGACACGGCACGTCGTGGTCGACCCGGCGGCGGGCACCAGGCGCGACGCGTTCGACCACGATCGGCTCGCCGCGGCGCTGACTCAAGCCTCGGGGCGTGCGGTCGAGGCCGACGCTCTGCCGCTGGTGTCCCCCGACCTCGAAGTCCCGGGCCGCGAGGCCGACGTGATCCGCTTCTCGGCGTTCGATTCCCGGTGGGAGTGGTCGGATCGTGACGGGTCCTGCACCCGGATCGACGGCGAACATCTCGCGGGACCGGGCGAGGTCGCCTCACCGGACGGGGCGTGGGTGGCGTTCCGCCGCGACGGCAACGTGTGGGTACGCAGCCGCGACGGCCAACGGGAGTTCGCGCTCACCGAGGACGCCGAGCCGGACTGGGAGTACGGCGGCCTGCCCGACCCCACCACGAAGGTAACGCTGACCTCGCAAGGCCTGGGGTCGCTGCTCATGGCCGAGTGGTCCCCCGACTCCACCCGCCTGCTCACCCACCGGATCGACCAGCGAGGACTGCCCGAACAGGTGCTGGTGGAGTCAGCTCCCCCCGGCGGCGGGCGGCCGGTGGAACACCGCATCCGCTACCCCATGCCCGAAGACGAGGCCCAGGCCACGGTGTCCTGGAACGTGCTCGACGTCGGTACCCGAGAGGTCGTCGGCGAGCAAGGCGACCCGGAGGTCCTCTCGGTCCACAACCTCTCGCGGCGGTGGTGGGCGGGGGAGAAAGGCCACGCGATCCACGTCCTGCACCAGTCGAGGGACGGACGCACCGTGGAGCTGCGCCGTCTGGACCCGGCCACCGGGGCACGGACGACGTTGATCACCGAGACCGACCGCACCCGGGTCGACCCCTCCCCCTACCTCCACCTCCCACCGGTGATGCGTGTACTGGACTCCGGGGAGATCCTGTGGTGGTCCCAGCGCGACGGCTGGGGCCACCTCTACCTCTACTCCGCCGACGGCGGGCGGGCCGAACAGGTCACCGAAGGGTCGTGGCCGGTCCACCGGGTGCTGTGGGTCGACGAGGACCGCCGCCAGGTGTGGTTCCTCGCGTGCGGACTCCACGCCGACGATCCCTACGTGCGACAGATCTGTCGAGTGGACCTGGACGGCAGCGGGTTCGTACGGCTCACCGACGACGACCTCGACCACGACGCGGTCAGCCCGCCGCAGGGCGGCTATCTCGTCGACCGGGCCTCGAACGTCGCCACGCCACCGCGGACGCGGGTGCTCGACGGCGACGGGCAACTGCTGGTCGAGCTCGAAGCCCCGGACACCGCATCACTCGAAGGGGCGGGCTGGAGTCCGCCCGAGCGGTTCCGCACCCTCGCCGCCGACGGACGCACCCCGATCTACGGGGTTCTGTGGCGCCCGCACGGCTTAGACCCGGCCCGGCGCTACCCCGTCATCGACCACTGCTACCCCTGCCCCAACACCCCCCGAGCCTCACCGGCGTTCGGAAATGTGTTCACCGGGGAGCCCGAGGCACTGGCCGCGCTCGGGTTTGCCGTGGTCGCGATCGACGGCCGCGGCACCCCGATGCGCACCAAGGCGTTCCTGGACCACTCCTACACGGGGGACCTGGGCATGTCGGCGGCGCTGGCCGACCACGTCGCCGCGATTCGCGAGCTGGGGCGCCGCCACTCCTGGTTGGACACCGACCGGGTGGCCATGACCGGCCATTCCGGGGGCGGGTTCGCCACGGCCCGCGCCCTGCTTACTCACCCGGAGTTCTACTCCGTGGGTGTCGCGCAGGCCGGTGCCCACGACTTCACGATCTACCTGCCGTTCTGGGCCGAACAGTTCTGCGGCGAGCCAAGCGCGGAGAACCGCCGGGCCATGGTCAACGCGCACCTGGCCGCCAACCTGCGCGGAAAGCTCCTGCTGATCGACGGGGAGCTCGACGACAACGCGCTGCACTACCAGAGTCTGCGCCTCGTCGACGCGCTCATCGACGCCGACGCCGACGTCGACATGCTTCTCGTGCCCGGTGCCGACCATAGTTTCACCGGCCGCCATCACTACATCACGCGGCGGACCTGGGACTACCTGGTGCGCCACCTGCACGGCACCGAACCCCCGGCGTACCGCATCGCTCCGCTCCCGCCGATGCCCGAGTGGGCCCTCATCCCGTCCTGAGGACGCGGCCGTAGGACCCACCTGGAGTCACAGCCGGTTCAGGACGGCCCCGAAGCAACGGACTGTTGCTCGGGGGCCGTCCTGGTCGGCGATGCCGCCACGATGACCCTGCCCGATGCGGACACTGTGGCGGTTCGCGAGCTGGGCACCGACGAGCACCGCTTCGCCGGCACCCGGTTCCTGCTCGACCTGGAGACCCGCTCACGGCGGCGGATCGAGCCGTTGCGGGTCATAACGCTGTAGGCACGTCGCGGGGACGAATGAACGGGTCTCATACCTCGACGTTCCTCCGTATCGTCGGCGCCCCACCCGCCCGTTACCGGGCCGAGAAACGCCGAGGCGTGTCCGCCCCGGTCGTCTCCTGACCGCGGGCGCTCGGCGCGCACGCGGTCAGGAGACGGGGCGCATGTCACGAAGCCTCCGAGGAGCGCCCTCCCAGGTGCTTCGCCAAAAAGCTCTCGAGCCTGCTGTACAGCTCGATGTTGCTCTCGGAGTTGATGAACCAGTGCCCCTCGTTCTCGTTGAGCAGGTACTCCACCCCGGCGCCGCGGGCGCGCAGGGCTTCGAAGACGCGGTCGGAGTTGCGACGCTGCACGCGCACGTCGCCGGCGCCGTGGATGAGCAGCACCGGCGCGGTGATGTCGTCGACCCGGCTGTTCGGAGAGCGGGCGAGCATGTCCGCCCTCTGCCCGGGCATCTCGGGGTCGCCGAAGTAGCGCAGGTAGCTGTTCACGAGGCTGCGACGGGCGAACGGGACGACCCCTTCGGCCAGGTCCACAAGGTCGGACATGCCGGTGTAGCTGATGGCGGCGGCGAACCGGCCCGGGGTGAACGCGGCCCCCACGAGGACGGCGTAGCCGCCGTAGGAGCAGCCGTAGATACCGGCCCGGGAGGGGTAGGTGCAGCCCTGGGCGACGGCCCAGTCGACGGCGTCCATCAGGTCGTCGTGCATCTTGCCCGCGAACTCGCCGATCGCGGCCTGGGTGTGGGCCTTGCCGTAACCGGTCGAGCCGCGCATGTTGACCTGGAGCACCGCGTAGCCGCGGTTGGCCAGCAGCTGCACCTCGGGATCGTACACCCAGCTGTCGCGGTACCACGGTCCTCCGTGCACCAGCACGACCGTGGGTAGGTCGCGCTGCTCGACACCGGCCGGCAGGGTGAGGTGGACGGGCAGGAGCAAGCCGTCGCGCGCGGTGACGGTGACAGGGGTTACGGGGGCCATCTGGGCCGGGTCCAGGTGCGGGAAGGACCGGAACAGGCGGCGTGCCAGCCCTGTGGAGTGGTCGTAGAACCAGGTCACGCCCGGGTCTCGGTCGTGGGTGAAGTCCACCACCCAGCGCTGTCCGGTGGCGTCGCTGGATACGTGCGCCAGGTCCCCATTGGAGAGTTCGGCCAGGTTCGACAGCACCTCGGCGACGTGCGGGGCGAGTGCGCGGATCTCGTGGCGGGCGCCGAGATTGCGGGCGCCGAGCAGCTGCCCGGTGGTCGCGTGCACGATCACCGAGGAGGAGGTAGCGCGGTTCGGCCTCAGGGCGCGGGGTGTCCAGGTCGAAGACGGGGTGGGAGTCCACCTCGGTCTGCTCACCGGTCTCCAGGTCCAGGTGGACCAGGCGGATGAAGTTCGAGCCGGCGGCCACCCAACCGAGGACGTCGCCGGGGTTCTCGGCGGCGGTGGTCAGCTCGCCGGTGTCCAGGTCCAGCTCGTACAGGTCGATCAAGTCAGGGCGGCGCTAGTTGAGTTGCACGAAGGCCGACCCGACCGGTCCGAGGACAGTCTGGCGCCCATCAGCCGCACACCCTCGTCGGGAGTGAGGTCGACCTCGGGCTCCTCGGGCCGGGTCAGGTCGACCCGGTACAAGTGCGCGTTCTCGTCACCGTTCTTGGCCTGCTGGGAGAGCAGGTAGCGGCCGTCGGTGGTCCAGAAGGCGGCCTCGATGTTGCGTTGGGCGTTGGCGGTGACGCGCCGTGCGTCCGAGCCGTCGACGTCGTCGGGGGCGGACCAGTCCGAGTCCAGGTGGCGAACGAACACGTTCAGCCGCCCCAGCCACGGGGAGAGGTAGGCGGCCTTGGTGCCGTCCGGGGACAGTAGGGCTCTGCTGCGGACGGGCGGACCGAAGGACTCTTCGACGGTGATCAGCTTCGACGGGGTGGTCATGGTGAATCCTCCTGGTCGGTGGGTCCGGAGACACCAGCCAACACCCTGACGACGCATCGGGCTCAAGCCTCGTGCGAGCCGGGCCGTTCCCGTGCGAGGCGCTGCTGGATGGCGCGCACAACGCGGTGCTGCACCGGGCGGAGGCTGCGGGCGCCCAGCTGGTCCAGCAGCGCGGGGGCGCGGGGGTCGAGGGACGACATGCTCTCCGCGGTCGTTACGAGCGGTCGGCTCTGCTCGACCCATTCATCGATCAGTGCCTCGACTTCGTGATCAGGGGTGTCGGCATCAAGGGCGTAGAAGCGAGCGGTCAGCCTGGCGGAGGCCGCCCTGGCGTCCTCCGGGATATCGAACAGTGCGGCCAGAACCGCCGCGCCCTTCTCCCCGAGCAGATGAGCGATCAGGATGAGCTGGTCGCGCTCGTACCTGACCATGTCCTCGGGCACTCCCGGACTGGGCGCGGCAGGCCCGGCGGAGAGCTCCGGCGGCAGGTCCAGCGGGGCCCCGGTGTTGCGCAGCACGTCGATGCTGGCGCGGCGAGCGGTGAGCCGTTCGATCTCGGCGGCGGCCTGGCGATCGAGCTGGTCGAGCAACTCCGCGGCTACCGTGGCATCGTCCAGCACCTCGGGGAGGGCGGACAGTGGGACACCCAGCGCCGTCAGTCGCGTAATTCGCAGGACGCGCACGAGGTGGCCGACATCGTACTGCCGGTAGTCCCCGGATGTTCGCGGCGGCTCGGGCAGCAGCCCGATCTGGTGATAGTGGCGCAGCGCGCGTACGGTGACCCCGGCCAGACCGGCGAGTTCACTGCTGAGCATCGGGCATCTCCTTCGATTCCAGGTCGCGCAGGGCGCGCGAGGCGATCACGGTTAGCAGCACCAGGATCCACACCCCGGTGACGCCCACTGCTGCCAGCAGAGGCGAGCCGAGCTCCGCGAGCACACCCGCCAGCCCGATTCCCGCTGGTGCGGCGACCATCAGCAGAGATGTCTTGACGCTGAGCACCCGTCCGAGAAGGGCGCCGGGGGTGTGCTGGACCTGCAGCACGCCGGTGACCGATCCGACCACGGAGTTGCCGAGCCCCAGCACCACCGCTCCCGCGAACACCAACCCAGGGGAGAGGAGCGAGGTCATCAAAGCGAATCCCACAGAGGCGACGATGCACCCCGCCGACAGCCATGTGCGCGCTGACAGCCGGGCTCCGATGCCGCGATAGATCGTCGCTCCGACCAGCATCCCGGCTGCCAAGGCGGTGAGGACCAGGCCCAGGAGGTCGGGGCGGGCCAGGAGGTCGAAGTACACCGGCATCACCACTCCCTGCAGTCCGCCGATCGCGACGGCCAGACCGAGGACCAAGAAAATCGTACCCAGTAGGAATCGGCTCCGGCCTACGACGACCAGGCCGTCGACGAGCTCGCGCCGAAGGGGCCGACGCGCACCGGGGGAGGAGCCGACCTCACCGAGACTGCGCGGCAGCGTCCGGGTCAACACCGCTGCGAGCGTGGAGGTGGCCGCGGTGATCCACAGCACGGACATGGAGTCGACAGTGGCCAGCAGTACGCCGGCCGCTGCGGGACCGATCACCAGGGCGACGGATGTCAAGGCCTGGCGCAGGGCTACCACGCGCCGCAGGTCGATACCGGTGTGCCGGGCCACCATCGGTGCGAGGACCTCACGGGCCGTGATCCCCGGAACGTCCCCGAATGCGCCCAGGATGCCCAACAGGATGAACCACACCAGGTCCAGTCCCCACAGCATGTCCATCACAGGAAGTGCGGCGATCGCCGCGGCGGAGATGACATCCGAGACCACCGAGGCCGTACGCCGGTTGATCCGGTCGATGATCACCCCGCCAAGGAAGCCGACCAGGACGGAGGGGACCGCGGTCGCGACCGCCAGGGCGGACATGCCCAACGGGCTACCCGTGGTCTGCAGGACAATCAGCGGCAGCGCTACCGAGGCTATGCCGTTGCCGAGCAGGCTCAGCAGGTGAGACGCGTAATAGACAAGTGCGACGAATGGCATTTGGCCAGGAAAGACCCTGACGTCACGTCGGGGTCAAGCACGAAGGGCCGTTCCCCCTTGACTGTGGACACCTGTTGATCAGGCGGCGACCATCCACTCCTCGTAGTCGCGGGTCTGCCGGATCACCTGGCGCCAGGCCCGGTCGCGTACCTCTCGGGCGAGCGCGCCGTCCAGCAGCAGGGCACGCAGCTCCGCCAGGTCCGTGGGGCGTGCGTCGGGGTAGGGCTGGACGAGTACTCGCGGCTGAACAGCTCCCAGTCCCGGACGGGCTCGAAGGCGACCACGCCAGCGCACCTGTCAGTGGCTGACTCACAGCGGCGGTCGATGTCAGCGGGGTGACCGTCGGCCGACATGTACTCGGCGGCGAACCAGGCAACGAAGCTACGTGGGAGCGATCTCGCCATGGGAGCTTCCCCAGGTCAGGAAACGTGAGAGTCGACGAGGGGACCTGAATCCCTAACCTGTAACTTATATAAGCCATCATTGACATCCTGAAGTCATGCACGCCTTCGACGTTCTCGGCGACCCGGTCAGACGGCGCCTCCTGGAGCTCCTCGCCGACGGGGAACTCAGCTCCGGCGAACTGAGCGCTGTGGTCAGCGAGGAGTTCGGGATCAGTCAGCCCGCTGTCTCCCAGCACCTGCGGGTGCTGCGGGACAGCGGGTTCACGACTGTCCGGGCCGTGGGCACCCGGCGCCTGTACTCCGTCGACGCCGATGCCCTGCGCCCCGTGGACGACTGGTTGGACCCGTTCCGCCGGTTCTGGGCTCCGCGACTGGCCGCGCTGGACACCGAGATCGCCAGGGGGAAGCGGCAGCGACGCAACCAGGGGGAACCATGACTGAGCGCACACCCGTCGACGTCGACGGCCAGATCAAGGCCGTGTCCCGGGCTCTGACCACCGGGGAACGGGACGGAAGGAAGACGCTGGTGACCGCGATCAGCCAGCGCTACGACACCACGGTCGACGACCTCTGGGAGGCCTGCACCTCGCCCGAACGACTCCCCCGCTGGTTCGCCCCGGTCTCCGGTGACCTTCGGTTGGGCGGGACGTACCAGGTCGAGGACAACGCGAGCGGCACCATCGAGGCCTGTGATCCGCCCCGCGCTTTCAGCGCCACCTGGGAGTTCGGCGGCCATGTCAGCTGGATCGCCGTCCGGGTGGACCCCGACGGTGAAGGCGCCCGTCTGACTCTGGAACACATCGCCTACGCCGAGGTGGAGGCGGAGTTCTGGAAGCAGTTCGGCCCGGGCGCCACCGGCGTCGGCTGGGACCTGGCCTTCCTCGGCCTGGAGCGGCACCTGCACGCGGGGGCGAACACGCCCCAGGAGGCCGACGGTTGGGAGGGGACCGAGGAGGGCCGCCGCTTCATCACCGCCAGCAGCACGTGCTGGGGCGACGCGAGTGTGGAGATGGGTACCCCGCGAGGGGAGGCCGAGGTGGCCCGGGACCGCACCACCGCGTTCTTCCTGGGTGAGGGTCCCGGGGCGCAGGGCTAGGGCGGGGTGCTGGACCGATTACGCGTTCGCGCCGCTCAGATCTCCCGGTGACGTCCCAGGTCAGCCAAGCGTTCACCCTCGGCGAGCCCGTCGGCGAGGTCCTCTTCGGAGAGCAGGGCCCGGACCGCCTCGAACACCCTCCGACCGTCCGGATGGGCCGCGGACTCGGGAACGGCGTCCGGCGCGTACGTGCTGACCGGCCCCGGCCCCCGGGCTGCCCGGGCCGCACCGAGGTACCGGCTGGCCCGTTTGCCGTCGCCCGCTCGGGCCCAAGCCCCGGCCAGGCCCTCCAGCGCCGGTGCGGCCATGGGCGGGGAGCCGGTGCCGAGAGCCAGTTCGAGTGCCTCGCCGTGCGCGGCCAGGGCCGCCGCCACATCCCCGTCCGCCTCGGCCAGAAAGCCCCGCTCCACGAGGGCGACCGTGTGCAGCGCCGACACGGGCGCCTGGCCGAACACCTCGAACCAGCCGCGGAGCCGCTCCGCCGCGCGTTCGTGCTCGCCCTCCAGTCTGGCCCCGGTGACCAGACCCAGCACGGCGTGGCACTCGCCGTAGACCTCCCCCATCTCGACGGCCGTGGCCCGCGCCCGCTCGTGCAGGCGTGCGGCCTCGCCGTAGTCGTCCCGTTCGCGGTCGCCGCGCAGGAGGAGGACCCTGCCCAGCGAGGAGAGCCAGAAGCACAGCTCGCCCCGCATCTCCAAGCCTTCGGCCAGCTCCAGGGCCTCCCCCGCGATCCGGACGGCCTCCTCGTATTCCCCGCGCACCTCCGCGTCGCGGCACAGGACGGAGTCCGCGCGCAGCCGGCCCCACCCGCTGCCGAGCGAGCCGAACAAGTGCCACGCCCGTTGTGCGGCCGCCCTGACCTCGGCGTTCTTACCTCGGAGCTGATCGAGCTGGGCGTTGGAACACAGGGCCCGGGCCAGGCCCCACGTGTCGTCGTGCTCGGTCAGGACGGGCAGTGCGGCACCCAGGTGTTCCTCCGCGGCGGCCAGCTCACCGACCTCCACCAGGAACGAGCCCACCTGTTGCTGTGCCCGGGCCCGGTCCACCGGCTCTTCGGCCGCGTCGAACCGCTCCACCGACCGCCGTGCGGCGCCCACGGGGTCGTCGGTGGCGGCGAGGAACACCTCCAGCAGGGTCCGTTCCGTGACAGCCCTGGCCCGGTGGACCGAGGCGCCGCCGTCCATCTCCAGGGCGGTACCGAGCTCCCGGTAGGCCGCCCCGAAGCGGCCGCGCAGCCAGCGGTGCCAGGAGGTGGCGACGGCCAAGCGCAGGGCCTCGTCGGTGCGACCGGCAGAGACCGCGTGGTCGAAGGCCGCACGGATGTTGGCGGTCTCGGTGTCCAACCGGCGCGACCAGGCCACCTGGTCGGGTCCGCGCAGCCCGGTGTCCGCGCGTTCGGCGAGGTCCAGGTAGTAGCTCAGGTGCCGGTCGCGTACAGCCCCGGCCTCGCCCGCCTCCACCATCCGCTGCTCGGCGTAGCCGGCGACGGTCTTCAACAGCCGGTAGCGCAGACCCCCGCCGTCGTCCGCGGCGACGACCAGGGAACGGCCGACCAGCCTGGCCAGGGGTTCCATCACTCCGTGGGCCTCGATCCCGTCGCCAGCGCACACCGCCTCCGCCGCGGGAAGGCCGCATCCTCCCGCGTGGGCCGCCAGCCTGCGCAGGACCAGGCGTTCGGGTTCGGTCAGCAGGTCCCAACTCCAGTCGACCACCGCCTGCAGGGTCCGCTGCCGGTCGGGGACCCCGCGCGCACCTCCGGCCAGCAGCCCGAAGCGGTCGTCCAGGCGCGCCGCCAGCTCCTCCACACCGAGCGCGCGCACCCGGTTGGCCGCCAGTTCCAGGGCCAGGGGCAGCCCGTCCAGCCCGCGGCAGATCACGTCGACCAACGGTCGGGTCCGTTCGTCCAGGGTGAAGCGGGGTGCGGCCGCACGTGCGCGTTCCACGAAGAGCCGCGTCGCGCCGGGTAGGTGGCCCTCCCCCAGATCCCCCGGTCCGTCGGGGTCCGCTGGGAGTTCCAGGGGTGACACCTCCAGGACGGTCTCACCGGGAGCGGTCAGGGGCTCCCGGCTGGTGGCCAGACAGTGCACGGTCGGCGCCTCGGCCAGCAACCGCCGCACCAGGTCGGCGACCGCTTCCACCACGTGCTCGCAGTTGTCCAGCACGACCAGGGTCTTGGTGGATCGGAGCGCCTCCGCGAGCAGAGTGACGGGGCCCCCGCTCCCAGTCCTGCCGACGCCGGTGTCGCGGAGCCCCGCCGCCGCGGCGATCGTCTCGGCCACGCTCGCCCCCTGGTGAGCCCCGGAAGGCAGTGCGCCCAGCTCCACCCACCAGACCCCGCCCGCGAAGGCCGGTCCGAGCTTGGCCGCGGCCTCCAGCGCGAGCCGGGTCTTGCCCACACCGCCGGGCCCGACCAGGGTCACCAGCCGCTCCGACACCGCCCCGGCAAGGACGTCCTCAATGTCGCGCTCCCTACCGATGAGGGCGGTGGCCGGTGCGGGGAGGTTGGTTCGGGGGCGCGGCGGTCGGCTCTCCGAGGGCTCCCCCGCCTTCTGTGGCGCCCAGGGGCCCTGCGCGTCGGGGTCGGCGCCGAGCACCGGGTCCTGCTGGAGGATCTCCCGGTGCAGCGCGGAGATCCGGCGGCCGGGGTCGGCGCCCAGTTCCCCGGCCAGCTGGTGCCGCAACCGTTCGAACACGGCCAGCGCCTCGGCTTGGCGGCCGGAGAGGTAGAGGGCCCGCATGCGCAGCTCCTGCACGCTCTCGCGCAGCGGCTCGGCCCGGGCCGGTTCGGCGAGCTCGTCGACGACCCTGCGGTGTTCACCGAGCGCGAGCCGGGCCTCGGCCCGCTCCTCCACGGCGCCCGCGCGCTCCTCCGCCAAACCGGCGGCCACCGCCTCGGCGAAGGGCGCGTCCACGAACCCCGCCAGCGCCGGTCCCCGCCACAGGCCGAGCGCCTCGGTCAGCGCCTCGACCCGTTCCCGCCCCGAGAGCTCACGCGCCCGTTTCCGAAGCTCGCGGAAGCGCCAGGCGTCCACCTCCCCGCTGTCGACTGCCAGACGGTATCCGGCGGCCGAGCGGACCACCCTGGCGCGCCCGTCGGGTTCCACCCCGTCCAGCACGGTGCGCAGCTTGGACAGGTTGGAGCGCAGCACGCGCTCGGGGTTCGCGGGAGGCCGGTCAGCCCAGAGGTCGTCGGCGAGCGTGTCCGCGCCGACCGGACGCCCCTCGCGGACCAGCAGCCCGACCAGCAGCGTTCGCACCTTCGCCTCGGGGACCGGGACCACCACTCCGTCGTCGCGCCGTACCTCGAGTGCCCCCAGAACCCCGATTCGCATGCGTTCAGCCTAGGCCTCCGGGCAGCGGGGATCGAGTGGGATTTCGGCGGACGCCCGGGGCCGGGGCTTTTCCGAAACCCCTCCGGGCGAGAGTGCGGGCAGTTCACAACGACACCAGGAAAGGGGAAGACATGCCTCCCCGCACACCCACCCACCCGTCCGGAACGGCCAGACCCCCGACACGGTCGGCCGGGGCCCGCGAGTGGACCGGCCTCGCGGTCCTCACTCTCCCCGTCCTCCTGCTCGCGATCGACCTCACCGCCCTGCACCTGGCCCTGCCGCACCTGGCCGCGGACCTCGCCCCGACCGGCGCCCAACAACTGTGGATCCTCGACATCTACGGCTTCATGATCGCCGGGTTCCTCATCACCATGGGCACCCTCGGCGACCGGATCGGCCGCCGCAGACTCCTCCTCATCGGCGCCGCGGCCTTCGGGGCCGCCTCCGTGGCCGCCGCGTACTCCACCAGCCCGGAGATGCTCATCGTCACCCGGGCCCTCCTCGGCATCTCCGGCGCCGCCCTGATGCCCTCGACCCTGTCGCTGATCCGGAACATGTTCCACGTGCCCCGGCAGCGCGCCCTGGCGATCGCCGTCTGGGGTGCCGCCTTCTCCAGCGGCGCGGCGATCGGCCCGCTGGCCGGGGGTGCGCTACTCGAGTGGTTCTGGTGGGGTTCGGTCTTCCTCATGGGTGTCCCGATCATGCTGTTGCTGCTGATCGCCGGACCGTTCCTGCTGCCCGAGTACCGCGACCCGCAGCCCGGCCGTCTCGACCTGGCCAGCGTGCTGCTGTCGCTGGCCGCGATCCTGCCGCTGGTGTACGCGGCCAAGGAGGCGGCCAGCAGCGGCTGGGGATGGCCGACCGTCACGGCCCTGGCGGCGGGTGTGCTGTTCGGGTGGTGGTTCATCCGCAGGCAGCGGAGGCTGGACAGCCCGCTCGTGGACCTGAGCCTGTTCCGGAACCGGCCCTTCTCCGTGGGCCTGGCCAGCATGATGCTCGGCGCGCTGAGCATGGGCGCCTTCGTGTTCCTGTTCGCGCAGTACCTCCAGCTCATCCACGGTCTCACCCCGCTCCAATCGGGACTGTGGATGGTGCCCTTCGCCGCCGCCAGCGTGATCGCGTCGATGTCCACCCCGGCCATCGGGGCGCGGCTCGGCACCCCCAACACCGTGTCCCTGGGGCTGGCACTCTCCGCGATCGGCTTCGCGGTCCTCGCCCTGGTATCGGCCGACTCGCCGCTGGCGCTGATCGTCACCGGCTCGATGGTCCTGGCCGTCGGCCTGGCCCCGCTGATGGTCCTGGTGATCGACCTGGTCATCTCGTCCTCTCCCAAGGAGAAGAGCGGTTCGGTGTCGTCGATGTCCGAGACCAGCTCCGAGCTCGGGGTGGCCATGGGCATCGCCACCCTCGGCACCGTTGTCAGCGCGGTCTACCGCCAGGTGATGGCCGGACCCCTTCCCTCAGGCGTGCCACCCGAGGCCGCGGACGCCGCCCGGGACAGCCTCCCCAGCGCGGTCGCCACCGCCCAGAACCTGCCCGCCGAAACCGCCGACGCGCTCATGTCCCAGGCCCGAGAGGCCTTCATGACCGGGATCACCGTGGTCGGTTACACGGGCGTCGCCCTGCTCCTGGTGCTCGCCGCCGTCACAGGGCTCTTCCTCCGACCCGCCAAAACCACCGGAAACAACGAGAACAACACCCTCAAGGAGAAGGCATGAACCCGCAGCAGACCAAGAAGTTCAAGGTCGCCGTCATCATCGGCAGCACCCGCGACCGCCGTTTCGGCCCCGTCCCCGCCCGCTGGATCGCCGAGCAGGCCAGCCTGCGCGAGGATCTGACCGTGGACGTCATCGACCTCCAAGAGGTCCAACTGCCGGACGTGATCGCCGCCCGCCACGAGGAGCAGGCCACCACCGAGGACGACCCCGCCGTCGCCAACGTCCGAGCACTCTCCACGCGCCTGGCCGCGGCGGACGCGTTCATCGTCGTCACCCCCGTCTACAACCGGGGCTACCCGGGGACCCTGAAGAACGCCATCGACTGGTTCTTCGAGGAGTGGGCGGCCAAGCCGGTCGGCTTCGTCTCCTACGGGGGCATCGGTGGCGGTATCCCCGCCGTCGAGCAGCTCCGCCAGGTGTTCAACGAGGTGCACGCGACCACCATCCGCGAGGCGCTGAGCTTCGCGCAGTTCTGGGAGTGCTTCGACGCCGGGGGACAGCCCATCCGCCGCGAGGCCACCCTGGGCGCGTCCAAGGAATTCCTGGACCGCCTCACCTGGTGGGCCCGCGCCCTGCGCACCGCCCGCGAGGACCACCCCTACGAAGTCTGATACGAAATCCGGCGAAGTCTGACACGGCGTCTGGTCAGGGGCCTGACGAGGAAACACAGGGTGCCGGGGTCGTTCGGGAAGCGGCCTCGGCGCCTAGTGCGTCGGCCGCCTCATCAGCATTGGAGTGTGCTGAGGTTGAATTGATTCCTGCGCTCCTGGATTCCTGCAGACCTGGATTTTCGGATTTCCGGATTTTCGATTTTCCCTGTTCCGACTGGGGGCCTTTCGGGCTGGGGTGTCCTCCTTTCCCGCCGCCCGATTGTGGCCGTCTCCGCTGCGCGCGTCAAGGTCGTCGCCATCGAGCGCTTCGCGCCAAGACCGCGTAGTTAGCGCTCCGGGCCCGATGTCAAGTCCGTAACACCACACCCCTGCACCCATGACAAAACAACGGGACCTCCGATAAAACGCAGGAAATCGACCAAGATCCACCTGCACCCGGAGGCCCCGTTGCCCGACCAGTATGCCACCACCACCCACACCCGCACCATCACCGTGGCCCAAGGCCCCTACGCCCCCGGCCACCTAGGCGAACTCACCCGCTACCTGCCCTTCGACCTCGTCGATGACGCCCTGCAGCGCACCCACACCCAGCAACAACGCCTCACCACCCTGCCCGCCCGCGTCGGTGCCTACTTCGTCCTAGCCCTGACCCTGTTTCCCCACGTGGGCTACACCCGCGTCTGGGACAGCCTCGTCGCCGGACTGCACGGGCTGCCCCTGCCCCGCCCCAGCGAAGCCGCGCTGCGCCACCTACGCCGACGCCTGGGACCCGCCCCCTTCACCACCCTCTTCGAGACCATCGCCGTCCCCCTGGCCCAACCCACCACCCCCGGCACCTGCTACCGGCACCTGCGCACCGTGGCCTTCGACGCCTGCCACTCGATCAAAGCCCCCGACAGCAAACGCAACCTGACCTGGCTACGCAAGATCGACCAACCCCACGGCCAGGAGGGCTACCCCCGCCTGCAGGTCACCGCCCTGTGCGAGACCGGCACCCGCTCCCTACTCGGCGCCACCATCAGCCCCGCCCCCAGCGGCGAACCCGACCAAGCCCGCCAACTCCTGGACCTACTCACCCCACAGATGCTGGTCCTAGCCGACCAGGCCTACCAAGGCAACACCTTCCTGAACCAGACCGCCGCCACCGGCGCCCAGTTCCTGATCCGGTTGCACCCGCGCCGCCGCCCCCGGGTCGAAACCCTGCTACCCGACGGGTCCTACCTGACCCACCTAGACGGGCTCAAAGTCCGCATCATCGAAGCCCGCATCACCGCCACCACCGACGACGGCGAACAGATCCAGGGCCTGTACCGGCTGGCCACGACCCTGCTCGACCACCACACCGACCCCGCCCACCAGCTCCTGGCCCTCTA